>DATFUK010000561.1:0-3075 GCA_035260865.1 Candidatus Methylomirabilota bacterium
TTGGTGCCGCCGCGCTCCGCGCGGGTCAGGGCGTGGGTCAGGCGATCCATGAAGAGGGCGCGGTTGGGCAGCCCGGTGAGGGAATCGCGGAAGGCCTCGCGGATGAGCTGGTCCAGCCGCCGCGGGAACTCGTTGATCTCCCGCGACTGCTGCTCGATGGTCGCGAGCATGCGCGCGAAGGAGCTCATCAGGGTGCCGATCTCGTCTTTGCGGGAGGGCTCCACCGGCAGGTCCGGGCTCGGCTCGTTGCTGAGCTGCGCGGCGCGAGCCAGTGCGGTCGCGATGTCCCAGACGATGAAAGCGCCGGCCGCCATGAGGAGCGCGGTGAAAGCGAGGAGCGCCGGGATGCTCACCGAGTCATGTAGGCCCACGATCGGGCCGAGGAATTCGCGCACCGGTGCGTGGAACGCGTAGGTCAGGAGGAGCAGGGGAATGACCGAGCAGAGGGTGAGGGCGAAGATCACCTTGCGCCGGACCTGCTGTCCGGCGAGGGCGACCTCGCGATTGATCGGGCTCTTGCTCATTCGTGTCTCACTGGCAGGGCTGCCAGGGTATGCAAATCGAGCAAGAGCGGTGCCACCGAAATCCGTGGCTAAGCCGCTGATAAGACGAGGGCCCGGAGCGAGCCAGCCCTAAAAAAACGTCGGTCTGGACGACGATTTTCGTCTACGGCGCCTTCCAGACCGCGTTGCCTTCACGATCGGACAGCTGAATGGCCGGGCTCTGAGTGGGGCTGGTGGCGACCGACACCTGGGGCTTGCCCGGATCGTTGCCGAGCGCCAGGCTCGACCCGCCCGGGGAGGCGACGAGCCATCCCCGCTGCCCGCGGGCCGCGACCGAGAGCTGGCCCGCCTCGCCCACCGCCGCGAGCTGCGCCTGGGCGCCCGCGCGGCCGACGGACAGGGCCGCGGACTGCCCGGGAGTCACGGTCAGATCCGCGCTGGTGGCGCCGTCGCGGTCGGTGAGCGACAGGCGCGTGCGATCGCTCTCGTCCACCGTGAAGACGGCGCGCCCGCGGCCCTCGCCGTCGGTGATCACGAGCCGGCGGGTCTTCACCTCGTCGGGATTGGTGGTGACGGTGGCGGCCACGGCGCCCACGAGGCCCACGCCGGCGAGCGCGGCGACGCCGACGCGGCGCCACCAGCCGACCTCACGTTCGAGGCGATCCAACCGGGCATGCAGTCCATCGAGTGACGGTTCCCTCATCGCGTGTCCTCCCGTGGTGGGTTCGCTCTCGCTCGGGCCGGGTCGCCGCGCCTTGACCCCCCTCGACCCGGCATGTTACACAAGGGCGGCTTCCGATGACGCCCCCGCTTCCCGTTGCCGTGCCCGACCGACTCCGAGGAGAACCGACCATGCATCGTCGCCTGGTTTTCGTCTTCGCCCTCTGCCTCGCCGCCGTCCTGGGCGCGCCGTCCGTCGCCCCCGCGCAGTCCGCCATGGCGTGGAAGGCGGGCACCGCGACCGCCGGCGGCAATCCGCTGAACGACGCGATGGGGATCTTCGCCAAGCAGCTGGCCGAGCGGAGCCGGGGGCAGATCAAGGTCGACGTGCACATCGCCAACGCGCTGGCCAAGGGCGAAGGCGCGCATCTCGAGGGCGTGCAGCTCGGCACCATCGACGTGGCCGCGATCGGCAGCGCGCCGGTGGGCGGCATGTTCGAGCCCTCCTACCAGGCCCTCGACCTGCCCTTCCTCTGGGCGACCCGCGAGCAGGTGTGGACGGTGATGGACGGGCCGCTGGGCCAGGAGCTGCTCAAGAAGATGGAGGCCAAGAACCTGAAGGCGTTCTGCTTCGGCGGCGGCTGGGGCTTCCGCAACATGATGTCGAACAAGCGCGCCATCGCGACCCCGGAAGACATGAAGGGGCAGACGATCCGGGTGCAGGAGTCTCCCACCTACGTGGCGATGATGAAGGCGATGGGCGCGAACCCGGTGCCGATGCCCTACGTCGAGGTCTACCTCGCCATGAAGCAGGGCACGATCGACGGCATGGAGCTGCCGTCCTTCACGCTCACCTCCGACAAGTTCCAGGAGGTCACCAAGTACTACTCGCTCACCCGGCATTCGTACCCGCCCATCGCCTGGTTCATGAATCTCAAGAAGTACCAGGCGCTGGCCCCGGACCTCCAGAAGGCGGTGGACGAGTCCATGCGCGAGGGCTGCCAGGTCCACCGCCGTCTCGAGGTCGAGAAGGAGAAGCTCGACTTCGAGATCATGAAGAAGGCGGGAGTGCAGATCAACGAGGTGAAGGACATCAAGGCCTTCCAGGGGCTCATGAAGCCGGCCTACGACTACGTCGAGGGGCAGGTGGGCAAGGAGTTCATGACCAGGCTCCGGGCGGCGGTACAGGCGGCGGCGCCCAAGTAATCCGTGCTGGCCCGCGCCGGGTCGAATGTCGTGGAGGGCCTGCTCCTCCTGATGATGGTGGCGCTGTGCGCGGACGTCTTCCTGGGCGTCTTCTCGCGGTACGTGATCGGGAGCACCTTCACGTGGTACGACGAGATCGCCCGGCTGCTCTTCGTATGGATCGTGTTCCTGGGGGCCGCGGTGGGTGTGCGGCGTACCGCCCACTTCCGCCTGCATCTCCTGGTCGATCGTCTCCCGGCCGGCGTCCGCCGCGTCGCCGACGTCTTCGGCGTGCTCGTGCTGATGGGCTTCGGCCTCGTGCTGATCCAGCAGGGCTGGAAGCTGGTCGAGCTCGGGCAGTTCCAGCGCACGCCGGTGATGGGCCTCTCCAAACAATACGTCTACCTGTCGGTGCCCGCGGGCGGGGCCCTGATCATTCTCTACAGCCTGCCGCATCTCTGGCGCGCGCTCCGCGGCGGCCCCGGGCCGGCCGCGGCATGATCACGCTGATCGTGGTGTCCTTCCTCCTCCTGCTCGCGCTGGGCGTGCCGGTGGCCTTCGTGATCGGCGTCTCCGGCTTCGTGGGCCTCTGGTGGAGCGGGCAGTACCCGCTCACCGTGGTCGTGAAGCAGATCTTCGAGGGGGTGGATTCGTTCGTCCTGCTCGCGATTCCCCTCTTCATCCTGGCCGGCGCCCTGATGGAGACCGGCGGGATCGCGGTGCGTCT
>DATFUK010000562.1:0-3293 GCA_035260865.1 Candidatus Methylomirabilota bacterium
CGATCTGAGGAATACGCGTCTCGATAGCCTCATGGGGCCTCCCGGAATCCCTGCCTTTACAGGATAACTCAAAGCCGGCGGACAAATGGGCCGCGAACTGGGCAGCCCGATCCGAAATGCGCTAAAATCGCCATGTTATGAGACGCAAGGCGAGCTCCGTGCTCAGCGAGACGGCCTCCGGCAAGGAGGACACCCCGGTGCCGGCCGCCGCGCAATCGTTCGTCAAGGTGCTCACGACCTATTCCCCACCGCCCAGGAAGCGCTGAGAGCCATCCGATGACCACCGCGCCCGACTCCTTCGCCGACCTGCTGTCCACCCGTGCCCGCATCGGCTGGGGCGCGCCGCCCGCCGCGCGTCCGGTGACCAACGCGCTCTACGAGTTCGGGGGCGGCTTACCGGATCCCGCGTCCTTCCCGTACGACGGCCTCATCGACGCCACCGCCCGGATGATCCGGGCCGAGGGCGCGGAGGCGCTCACCTACGGCGAGGCGCAGGGGTACCGCGGCCTGCGCGAGCTGGTGTGCCACAAGTACGGGCTCTTCGAGGGGCTCAAGGTCGGCCCCGACAACATCATCATCTCGAACGGCTCCGGCCACGCGCTCTCCCTGGCCTTCAGCGCCCTCGTGGATCCGGGCGACGTGATCCTGTCCGAGGCCCCGACGTTCTCCGGCACGCTCCTGACCATTCGCCGCCACGGCCCGCAGGTGCTCGACGTGCCGGTGGATCAGGACGGGCTGGTCGTGGACGTGGCGCGGGAGCGCCTGGCCACCCTCCGGAAGCAGGGCCGCCGGTGCAAGCTCATCTACACGATCGTCAACTTCCAGAACCCGTCGGGGCCCTCGCTGTCCCTGCGCCGCCGGCGGGAGCTGATCGACCTCGCGCACGAGTACGACACGCTCATCCTGGAGGACGACGCCTACGGCGAGCTGCGCTTCGAGGGCGAGCACCTGCCCTCGCTCTACGCGCTCGACGGCGGCGGCCGGGTGATGCGCGCGGGCACCGTGTCCAAGATCCTGGGCGCGGGGTTCCGTCTCGGCTGGCTCTGCGCGCCCAAGGAGATGATCCCCGCCTTCCAGGGCTTCCTGTTCGGGGGTGGCGTCAACCCCTTCGCCTCGCGCGTGGCCACCTACTTCCTCCGCGACAACCTGGCCCCCCACGTGGCCCTGCTCGTCAACGTGTACCGCGCCAAGCGCGACGCGATGCTGCGCGGGCTGTGGGAGAAGCTGCGCGACACCGACGTCGAGATCAGCAAGCCCGAGGGCGGGTTCTTCATCTGGATCAAGCTGCCCACCGGCACCGACACCGCGAAGCTGTTCGACTGCGCGGTCAAGGCCCGCGTGCAGTACACCGCGGGCACCTCCTTCTTCCCCAACGGGGGCGGCGAGCGCCACATCCGGCTGGCCTTCAGCTTCGAGTCCCCCGAGCGCTGCTACGAAGGCGCGCGGCTGATCGCCCAGGCCATTCTCGACGCGCGGAGCTAGCATGGCGCGGCGCCGTATCCTCGTCGTGGACGACGAGGACAACCTCCGTGACGTGCTGATGGAGGTCCTGAAGCGCGACGGCCACGAGGTGGACAGCGCGGTGGACGGGGCCGAGGGCCTCCAGCGGGCCGAGGAGCACCGCTACGACCTCGTCGTCACGGATCTGCGCATGCCGAACCTCGAGGGACCCGACCTCTACCGCGCGATCCGCGGGCGCTACCCCGACGACCCGCCCCGCTTCATCTTCATGAGCGCCAATACCGGCATCGAGGAATACGCCGCCTTCCTCTCCGACACCGGCGAGCCCGCGCTCGAGAAGCCCTTCAACCTGGCCGACATGCGCCAGGTCGTCCTCCAGGTCCTCGCGCAAAAGCCCCGCGCCTAGCGCGGCGGAGCCGGGGGGCGGGGGCCCTCCCGGGGACACGCTGAGTCGCGGGCGCTCTGCGCCGTCTCGATCGAGCCACGAGACAGGTCCATCGGGGCTTCGACACTCCGCAGAAGACACGGTCCCCGGGAGGGCCCCCGCCCCCCGGCTCCGCCTCCCCGCGTGGGTTGACGAGAGGGCCGGGCGCTGTTAGCGTTCCGGCGTGACGATCGCCAACCCCGCCCTCCTGGACCCCGCGCGCTCCACCCCCGACGTGTCGGAGCAGCGCGCGCGCATCCGCGCGATCGTGGCGCCCCGCACCGGCGAGCGCGGGCTCGACGTCGGCTGCGGCTTCGGCCTCCTCTCCTGCGAGCTAGCCCGCGACGTGGGCCCCACCGGCCGGATCATGGGCGTGGACGCGGTGCCGGACATGATCATCGCCTGCGAGGAGCGGGCCCGGCACGACGCGGTCACCGGCCGCACCGAGTTCCGGCAGGCCGATCCCGAGGCGGTGCCCGCCCCGTCGGGCAGCTTCGACTTCGTGACCGCCATGCAGGTCTACGAGTACATGACCGATGTGGAGCGCGGGCTCGCCGAGGCCTACCGCGTGCTCAAGCCCGGCGGCCGGTTGGCCGTGCTCGACACCGATTGGGAGTCCTGCGTCTGGCACGCGGGCGACCGCGAGCGCACCGCCCGAATTCTGAAAGCCTGGGAGCAGCGGTTCGCGCACCCCCACCTGCCCGCGCACCTGCCCGAGCTGCTCCGGCGGAGCGGCTTCGCGCTCCGGACCGTGACGATGATCCCGGTCGTCAACGTCGAGATGAGCGAGCAGACCTACAGCCCGGGCATGATCGACGTGGTCGCGCGGTTCGTGGCTAGCCGGGGCGGGGTCGGCGAGGAGGAAGCCGCCCGCTGGGCCGACGACGTGCGCAGCCAGGCCGCGCGGGGCGAGTACTTCTTCAGCCTGTCCCGTTACCTCTTCCTGGCCGAGCGGGCGCGCACCTCGCGGGGAGGCGCGGCATGAGGATCGAGGTCGAGATGATCCAGGAAGAGGGCGGGATCTTCCGGGCCACCGCGGTCTCCTACCCGGACGTGAGCGTGACCGGGCGCACCGAGAAGGAAGCGCTCGGGCTGCTGCTGGAAGCCGTCGGCAAGTACCTCAAGACCCACTCCGAGCGCACCTAGCTCGGAGGTCCGCCCGCTCTCGCGTGCCGGCTCAGGGGCGGCGCGCGGGCCCCTGCGTCGGCATCGCCTCCGCATCCGGCGGCGCGCTCGGCGCCGGCACCGCGCGCGCCTGCGAGGGCATCCGGTCCTCGGCTGGAGCCGCGGCGGTCGCGGGCGGGCGCGCCGCGCGGGGGGCCGGCTCGAGCGGCGCGGTCCCCTTGGCGCGGGTGGGAGGCGGCGGCGAGGGCCGCGGGGCCGGGATCGGCGCGACGGGAGCGACCGG
>DATFUK010000563.1:0-2206 GCA_035260865.1 Candidatus Methylomirabilota bacterium
TCCGGCTCCGGTGCCGGCCCCGCCCCCGCCGGTGGCCGCCGAGAAGCCGGACGCGGCCGCGCCCCCGCCACCCCCGCCCGCGCCGCCGGAGGCGGGCACCCCGCCGCCCGCGACGGCGCCCACGGCCGCGCCGCCGGCGGCCACGCGACCCGCCCGCTCGCTCGTGCTCAACTTCGACAACGCGGACGTCGAGGTGGTCATCCAGGCCGCGGCCGAGATCGTGGGCTTCAACTACGTGCTGGCCCCGGCCGCCCGCGGGCGCAAGGTCACCGTCCAGACGAGCGGCAAGATCTCGAGCGACGAGGTCTTCGGGGTGCTGCTCACCATCCTCGACGTGAACGGCCTGGCCGCGGTGCGCTCCGGCAACCTCTATCGCATCATCCCGCGCGAGGGTGCGCCCCAGACCCAGGTGAAGACGGTGGTGGGACGCGAGGTCAGCGCCTCGATGCCGCCCGATGAGGTGGTGACGCAGATCGTGCCGCTGCAGTTCATCAACGCGCAGGACGCGGCGACGCTGCTCCGTCCATTCGTCCCCGCGCAGGGCACCATCTCCGCCCACCGCGAGACGAACCTGCTGATCGTGACCGACACCGCGGGCAACATCCGCCGGCTGCTCGACATGCTGCACCTCGTGGACGTGGAGGTCTCCCTCAACGAGCTCCAGATCATCGCGCTCAAGCACGCCGACGCTCAGGAGGTCGCCCTGCTGCTCGGGCAGCTCTTCGGAGGCGCGCGCCTCGGCGCGACGCCGCCCGGTGTCCCGGCCCCGCCGCCGCCCGGGCCCGGCGTCACGCCGGCGCCCAGCGCGCCGGCCCCGCTCGGCGGTGAGCGTCCGCTGATCGTGCCCGAGCGCCGCTCCAACTCGCTGGTGATCCAGGCGCGCAAGCAGGACATGGAGGCGATCCGCCGGCTGATCGCCAAGCTCGACGTGGACATCTACGGCGGGCAGCGGGTCTTCATCTACTTCGCGGAGAACACCAAGTCGCGGGACCTGGCGACCACGCTCGACGCCATCTACGGCCGCGGCGACCGGGGTCCGGCGATCACCGGCACGCAGCAGACGCAGCGGACGTACAGCAGCATCTCGAGCCCCTCCAGCCTGACCTCCGCGCTGCCGCCGCCGTCACCCACGCTGCCGAGCCCGGTGCCGGTCGTGACCCAGCCGGGCGCGCGGCCCGCGGGCTTCCCGGGCGTGTCGGGCGAAGGGGTACCGCCTTCGGCGGACATCCGGTTCGTCGCGGACGAGGTCACCAACGCGGTCATCGTCACCACCTACCCGCGACTCTGGAAGGAGATCGAGGAGACGGTCAAGAAGCTCGACAAGATGCCGCGCCAGGTGCTGATCGAGGTGCTGGCCGCGGAGGTCACCCTGACCGACGATACCAAGCTCGGCATCGAATGGGCGGTGCGCTCGGGCCGCTTCGACGTGAGCTCGTCGCCGTCGGGCCTGCTGCCCGGCCGGCCGGCCCAGTCCCTCATCCCCCTGGGCGGCGCGGTCCCGCTCGGCTTCAACGTCTTCACGTTCGCGGCGGACAAGTTCCTGGCCGCGCTCAACGCGCTCGCGAGCGAGAACCGCGTCAACGTGCTGTCGAACCCGTCGATCATGACCACCGAGAACCGCAAGGCGGTGATCAACGTGTCGACGTCGGTGCCGATCGTCACCTCGCAGCAGGTGCCGGTGGCGACCGGCGGCATCACCGGTAACGCGATCACCCAGACGGTGGAGTACCGGGACGCGGGCATCATCCTCACCGTCACCCCGCGGATCGGCGAGCAGGGCACGGTGGCCCTCGACGTCAAGCAGGAGGTCAACGAGGTCGGCGAGAACGAGCCGCCCCCGATCAACTCGCCCCGCTTCACCAAGCGCGAGGCGGAGACCTCGGTGGTCCTGCTCAACAACCAGACCCTCGTGCTGGGCGGCCTCATCCAGAACAAGCGCACCCTGATCCGCACCGGCATCCCGTGGTTGAGCCGGATCCCGATCCTCGGTTACCTCTTCGGCTCCGTCGAGCACAAGATCGAGAAGACGGAGCTGCTCCTGCTGATCACTCCGCGCACGGTGGGAACCGCGCTGGACGCGGCGCGCATCACCGAGGAGATGCGCCGGGTCACGCCGGAGCTGGAACAGTCCATCCGTCAGAGCCCGCGCCAGCCACCTGTATCGCGGTAGCCCCTCTCCTCCAAGGGAGCGGGAGAAGATGGCGCG
>DATFUK010000564.1:0-2241 GCA_035260865.1 Candidatus Methylomirabilota bacterium
TGATGTGCCGGTCCGGCCGGTGCTCCACGAAGCGGAAGGGGCCGGTGCCGATGAACTCCTTGAGCTGGCCCTCACCCGCCGCCTCGATGCTCTCCTTCGGGTAGATGGCGGCGTGCGGCTCCGAGAGCCCGTAGATCAGCGAGCTCGAGGGCTGCTTCATGCTGATCACGACGGTGTAGGGATCCTTGACGTCCACGCTCTCGACGTACTTCCAGAGCGTGCGGCCTACCGAATTCACCCGGCCCCAGCGCTTGAGCGACGGGACCACGTCGGCCGAGGTCATCTCCTTGCCGTTGTGGAACTTCACCCCCTTGCGGAGCAAGATCGTGTACCGGAGCCCCTTGTCGGCGAGCGTCCACGACTCCGCGAGCATGGGGACCGGGTTGAAGTTCTTGTCGTAGGTGAGGAGCGACTCGTTGACGTGCCACATGATCTCGTACACGAGCGTCGCGGTGCTCATCGGGATGTCCAGGGTGGGCGGCTCGCCGATCGACGCGACCTTGAGCACGCCGCCCATGCGCGGGGTCTCCTGGGCGGCGGCGGGTGTCACGAACAAGAGACTCGCGGCGAGGACGATGAGCGAGAAGCGTTTCATGGATGTCTCCTTGCAGGACGGGCGAAGGCCGCGGATACGGTCTACCGGCGTCCCTTCAGGAGCCAGTCGACCGCCGCGGAGCCATCCGTGCCGTCGGGTTCCTGGGGCCGCGCGGGTTCCTGGGCGCGAACGGGTGGCTCCGGCGCCGGCGGGGCCGGAGCTGGAGCCGGCGCGACCGGGACCGGCTCGGGCGCCGCGATGGCCGGCGCCGTCAGAGGCGGCATCACGATCGCGGGCGGCGGCGGGGTCAGGGTCGGCGCGGCTGGCGCGGCCGCCGGTGCCGGCGTCGGCGCCGAGTCCTTGGGTTGAGCCAATCGCCGCGGCTCCGCCATCGGCCGCGGGACCGGAGTCTCGGGCTGCGGCAGTGCCGGCGCCCGCTCGGATTTCGCAGGTGGCGTCGGCTGGGGTGCGGTCGACCGGGCGAGCCTCTTGCCCTCGTACGGGTCGTAGGCGACCCTGATTTCGCCACCCGGGCCGACGATCTCGCGGTCCGGAGGGCGCGAGAGATCGACGGGATACTCGGTGGGCTGCGCCAGGCGCACGACGAGCATCACCGCGCCTGCCAGGAGCACAAGGCTTCCGACCGCGGCACCGGTTACGACGAGGCGAGTAACGACGGGCTTCACTTCCTCACGTGCTGATGGCCCCTGATACAATGCCGGCGGCAGGCTGTCAAGCGCGCGTTCCCTGGCAGTCGGGAGGCCTCCCGTGTTCGACAAAGGCGGCGACGATGGTCTGGGCGGCTAGCCGGGCGCGATGCAGCGGGTGACGACGGTGTCCGCCGGGCAGTCTCCGCGCCGGCTCGACGTCTTCGTGAGCACCCAGACCGCGCACCTGTCGCGGGCGATCGTCCAGCGATGGATCGAGGGCGGGCTGATCACCGTCAACGGTCGGCCGACCAAGGCCGCCCAGCTGATCCGTCCGGGCGACGTGATCACGTGTCACGTGCCGGTGCGCGAGCCGCCGGCGGTCGAGCCGGAACCCCTCGCGCTCCGCGTGCTCCACGAGGACGCGCAGATCCTGGTGGTGGACAAGCCGCCCGGCCTCGTGATGCACCCGGGGCCCGGCCACTGGACGGGCACGCTGCTGAACGCGCTGGTGCACCACGTCGGCGTCGAGCCCGGCGAGCCGGACGACGGGCGGCGCGCCCGGCCCGGGCTGGTGCATCGCCTCGACAAGGGCACGAGCGGGGTCCTCGTCATCGCGAAGACCGACGCGGCCCACCGTGACCTCTCGCGCCAGTTCCGCGCCCACTCCGTGCACCGCGTGTACCTGGCCCTGGTGGCCGGCGCGGTCTGGCGGGGCGGGCTGATCGAGCGGGCGCTGGGACGGGACAGCCGCGACCGGCGCCGGGTCTCGACCCGCTCGGCGGCCACGCGACGGGCGGTGACGGAATACCGCGTGGCCGAGCGGCTCGGGCCCGACGCGACCCTGGTCGAGGCGCGGCCGCGCACCGGGCGCATGCACCAGATCCGCGTGCACCTGGCCTCCATCGGCCACGCGGTCCTGGGCGACGCGAGCTATGGCGCGGCCGATTCCGCGCTGCCCCGTCCGATGCTCCACGCGGCCGTCCTCGGCTTCGCGCACCCGGCGACCGGCGAGTACACCGAGCTCCGTGCGCCGCTGCCCGCCGACATGGAGCACGC
>DATFUK010000565.1:0-6795 GCA_035260865.1 Candidatus Methylomirabilota bacterium
GACGTGGGCGACGCGCGAGATCCTCACCCTCTTCCAGTCGCTCGACTACGCGCGGCCCGACTTCATCCCGCCGCTTCTCGAGCCGCGCCGGCTCCCGCCCGGCGGGGGCACCACCCTGCTCAACCTGATCGCGGGACTGATGAAGGACCACGGCGTCGCCAGCGTGCGCTATCGCGGGCCCTACCCCACCGAGCAGCTCTTCACCGCCCTGCTCGAGTGCTTTCGCTACGCGGCGGGCGAGGGGCTGCCGCTCGAGCGCTTCCTCGCCGACGGCGCGCTCGACTGGCACCCCGCGCCGTTCGAGGCGCAGCACGTGCGGCCCGGCGTCGTCGTGCAGCTGCGCCACGAGATCGAGAAGGTCACGGTGGACGGCGCCGTGTTCTACCGCACGGACTGGCAGGACATCCGGCGGCGCGAGCCCCGCGTGGTGCGGAGCGACGGCGACCGCGTGATCTGCTCGCTCTGGGCCCTGGGCGGGCCGCTGGAAGACCGGCTGGTGCTCGATCGGGCGGGCGAGATCCTCGAGTCGCCCGAGCCGGCCGCGGACGCGACGCCCCCCGCGCCGCTGCCCCCGATCTGGCGCGGCGCGCTCGGCGAGCTGATCGCGCGCGAGAGCGCGCCCGCGCTGGCCTCCGCGATCGCGGCGGTGACCGACGATCTCGAGCTGGAGTGGGGGCCGGTGCCCGGGGATCTCCTCCGCGTGCACGGCCAGCGGGTACGCCTGAGCCGCCGGCTCCGCGACGCGGGCGCGGTGGCGCGGGCGGGCGCCGCCTCCCCGCAGGAGCGCGCCGAGCAGGCGCTACGCTTCGTGCTCGAGGTCGCGCGCCTGCTCGGGCCCGAGGTGCGCCAGCGCGCCCAGGCGCGCCTCGAAGCGCTCAGCGAGGAGGAGCAGCGGCGCGTGCTCGAGGCGGCGCCGGACGAGCTGCCGGAGGCGCTCGGCGACGCGGTCGGCCGCCTGATCGCGCTGGTGATCCGGGGCGGCGGCTAGCGCAGCCAGATAGCGCCGGAACGAGAGTCCGCGGCTCCGCGACGAGAGTCTGCGGACTGGGGGAGTGCGGGGGCCATGTCTGGGCCCCGCATATAAAAGAGCTTGAAGATCTAGACGGAGATCAGCCGGTCCCCTAGGACTTGCCCGCGCTCGACAGCAGCCACACGTTGAGCAGTATGAACCCGGCGATGGACACCAGCGAGAGCACGAAGTACGCGAGGCAGATGGTCTCCTGGCGGGTCAGCCGGGTGGCGCTGCGGACGCGGCGCCAGAGCGACTCGCGCACGAAGCGCACCGAGTCGTGGCTCAGGGTGGGCACGCCGACCATCTCGACCAGGATGTGGTAGCCGTCCATCTCCAGGAAGCAGAACGGGTAGAGGCTGATGAAGAACGACTGGATCTGGAGGATGGCGGAGGCCGCGATGAAGCCCTGCATCAGGCCGGGCTCGAGCCGGGCGGCGATCCAGAAGCAGAAGCCGCCCAGGAAGAGATGGAAGAGCGGCCCCGCCATCGCGTTGACCACGCGGGCCCGGCGGCTCGCCATGAAGATGTCGGTCACGTCCGCGTAGAAGGTCGGAATGAAGCCGTGCAGGATCGTGAAGCCGAATTCGCGGACCCGCCGCTTGTAGTGGATGCAGGCCAGCGCGTGGATGATCTGGTGGTTGATCACGGTGAGCCAGAACACGAGCTTCACGAGCAGGATGGCCACGATGGGATGGCTCGCGAGCCCGTGGGTCACCTCGCCCAGGTGGTTCCAGATCTTGATCCCGCTGTGGATGCCGAGCCCGATCATGAGCACGAGCGCGGCGATGGCCCACGGGGTGAAGAGCAGGAAGCCGCCGTAGCGGTACATGCGCTCGAAGAACTGGTGCGAGCGCCGGCTCGTCACGGTCAGGCGCTCGAGCGCGTGGAGCGTGCCTTCCATCGCCCGGGCCGCCGGGTTGCGCCGGTTGCGGGCCAGCACCGCGCGCAGGCGCGAGACCGGCCGCATGGTCAGCAGGTCGCCCCGCAGCAGCTTGACGATCAGGGTCGGGATGATCTCGAAATCGAAGGAGCCGTAGTTGAGCAGGTAGGAGGTCGCGATCTCCTGGAGCGAGGCGCGGCCGTCCATCTGTCCCCACAGGAACTTCTCGGTCTCGGTGATCTGGATGATCTGCTCGGTGCGGCGGTTCTTGAGCGCGTAGGTGACGACGCCCTGCGGGGCGTAGGGCAGCCGCGCCATCTCCCAGTCCGCGTCGGGGATGCGCTGGGGCCGGCTGTGGAGGTAGGCGACCGCGCTGGAGATCTCCTGCGTCGCGAAGCCGTCGCCGTCCGCCTCGCGGACCAGCAGCTCGATGCGCGTGCGCTTCGGCCTGCCTTCCGCGGTCTTGTCGCCCACCTCGCTCACGATCGAGGGCCCGACTCGCTACTTATGCTCGATGTCGAGGCCCGTCGCCTCCAGCCCCCAGCGTGTGACTTCGGCCACCAGATCGGACGAGTCGCGCAGCCGCTGGAAGGCGACCTGCGCCATCTGCTGGAAGAACTTGGCCGCGGCGAGCGGGCTGCCGGTCACGAAGCGGTTGAGGCTGTCGCGGTCGAGGCTGTACAGCATGGTGTCGATCTCGGCCTGGCAGGTCGCGGAGCGGCGCCGCTCGTCGCCGAAGACGCTCATCTCGCCGAAGACCTCGCCGGAGGCGAGCCGCGAGAGCACCTGCTCCACCCGACCGGTGACCGGCTTCGAGACCACGATGCTGCCGTCCCGGATGAGGAACAGCTCCTCGCCCGGGTCCCCCGCGCGGAACAGCACGTCACCCTTCTTGAGGCGACGCTCCCGGAAGCTGGGCCAGAGGGCGAGCAGGACCGGCTCTTCGACGTCCTTGAAGTACAGGACCCGGCGGAGGAAGCCGATCTCGGGGAGGCTTGGCACTCAGCTCCGTCCGGCGGGCACCCGCATTCAGGTCGCCCAGCGCTTGAGCATGACGTTCTGCAGCGCGCGCGCCCGATCCCGGTCCGAGACGTTGGACGTGCTGCCGAGGGCCTGCATGATCGCGGCCCGCTCGTCCGGGGTCAGCTCGAAGGCGGCCAGGACCCGCGCGGGCTCCCGCACGAGCTCGGCGAGGAATTCCTTGTCGATCATCACCTGCCCGACCAGGTCTTGGATGCCCTTGCTCGCCACGCCCCGACCTCGACTTTTCCGGCCACGCACGTCCTGACCAGGAGGCCAATTTAGCATACACGGCGCGGTTTTAATACCTGTCTTCCGTCAAGAGGAACGCCACCGCCACCGCCTCGACGCTGACCAGCGTGCGCCACTGCGCGAAGTAGGCGATGGCGTAGGAGCCGCCCAGGCCGAGCGCGATGCCCAGGACGCCGCCCAGGAGCGACAGGGTGACCGCCTCGACCAGGAACTGCACCAGGATGTCGCGCCCGCGGGCGCCCACCGCCATCCGGAGCCCGATCTCGCGGGTGCGCTCCGTCACCGACACCAGCATGATGTTCATGATGCCGATGCCGCCCACCAGCAGCGACACCGAGGCGATGGCGGCCAGCAGCCAGGTGAGCACCCGCGAGGAGGCCTCCTGCGACTGGAGCACCTCGGTGAGGTTGCGGATCCCGAAGTCGTCCTCCTGGAAGGTCTGCAGGCGGTGCCGCTGGCGGAGCAGGCCGCGGATCTCCTGCTCGGCGTCCGGCATGGCGCGCGCGTCCCCCACCTTGACCGCGATCGAGCCGACCGCGCGCGCGTTGGCCTGGCTGCTGCCCAGGACCTTTCGCTTGGCGGTGCTGAGCGGGATCAGCACGGTGTCGTCCTGGTCCTGGCCGAACGTGGTCTGGCCCTTGCGCTGGAGCACCCCGATCACCCCGAAGGGGACGTTCTTGATCCGGATGACCTGGCCGAGCGGATCGCTCTCCCCGAAGAGATTGCCCGCGACGGTCTGCCCGATGAGCGCCACCTTGGCCGCGCCCTCGACCTCTTCCTGGCTGAAGAGGCGGCCATCCGCCACGTCCCACTCGCGGGCCGTGAAGAAGTCCCCGGTGACGCCCTGGACGCTCGTGGCCCAGTTCAGGTTGCCGTACACGATCTGGGCGCTGCCCCGCGACGTCGGCGGCGCGGCGGTGACGGTCCGGATCTCGCGCTGGATGGCCCAGGCGTCGTCCTCGGTGATGGTGAGCTGGCTGCCGGAGCCCATCCGCACGCCGCCCGCGGTGATCGAGCCCGAGAGCACGATGATCATGTTGGAGCCCAGGCTCTGGATCTGCTCGGCCACCCGCGCCTGCGTCCCCGCGCCCACCGCCACCATGGTGATGACCGCGCCCACGCCGATGACGATGCCCAGCATGGTGAGGGCGCTCCGCAGCTTGTTGACCCGGAGCGCGCGGACGGCGATACGAGCGCTGGCCCAGACGTTCATGCCGGTCCTCCCTCGGGGCACCCGATGCTCGCCACCTGCTGACGGCTCGGGGGCCCACGAGCCCCAGTCCAGGTGACGAACATGCGCCCGCCCCGGTTGACCGCCCGCCGGCTGTCAACGCATCGTCGATTTCGTTCGTCAGGACTGATGAGAGGGGATGGGACGCTCGTCAGAGGGACGTGGAGCCCGCACCCCGGCCGGATCTGCTGGTCACCGCCCACTACGGGCGGCTTCAACGCCTGTGTCGCCTTCTCCTGGGCGACCCGCAGGAGGCCGATGACGTGGTCCAGGACGTCTTTCTGAAGGCGCACGAAGCCGAGCGGCTCGGCCAGGTCCCGGCCAACTGGGGCGCCTGGCTCACCCGGGTCGCGGTGAATCGCTGCCGCGACCGGCGGCGGGCCGGTGGCTGGATGCGGTTCCGCCTGCGCGGCACCCAGCTCGACGAGGTGCCCCTGGTCGCCCTGACCCCCGCGCCCAGCGACGTGGCCATCGGCGAGGAGACGCGGCGGCGCATCTGGATCGCCTTCCGCGCGTTGCCGCGGCGCCAGCAGGAGGTGTTCGCGCTCCGGCACATCGAGGAGCAATCCACGCTCGCGGTGGCGGAGGCCCTCGGGCTGAACCCCGGCAGCGTGAAGCGCCACCTCTTCCGCGCGGTGCGCGCCTTGCGCCGGAGCCTGGAAGACACCCGATGAGCCCCTGCCTGTCCGACGACGCGCTCGAGCGGGTCGAGGCGGATCTCGCCTCGGTGGCCGAGCGGGCCCACCTGGCCGGCTGCGCGGGGTGCGCGGCCCGCCACCGGAGGATCCGCAGCGAGCTGGCCCTGATCACCGGGGTGCTGCGCGACACGCCCGAGCCCCGGACGCGGCCGGCGCCCGCCCCGCGGCGACGCTTCATGCCGGTCACCGTCGGGCTCGCCGGTGTCGCGGCGGCGCTGCTGATCTGGGTCGAGGTCGCGGTGTGGCGCGCGGTGGCTCCGCCGCCGACCATGCAGCCTCAGGAAGTTGCCGCGATCCTGGCCGACGTCTCGGCCGCCCTGTTCTCGGTGAGCGGCGATCCGCCGGCCGCGTCGGCGGAAGATCCCGCCCTGAGTCTCGAGGTGATGGCGCAGGAGCTGGACCACGCGCTCACCGGAGGAGAACCATGAAGAGCCCGCTGACAACCCGCGCGATCCTCGCCGCCGCGCTCCTCCTCGCGTCGACCGCGACCGCGGCCCTCGCCCAGTCTCCCTCGGTCGGTCCCGGCGGCCCGCTCGGGGGCATGCGTGGGCCCATGGGCCGGACGGACGGCGAGCTCTGGCTCATGATCCGCTCGGCCAACCTCACCCCCGAGCAGCAGGCGAAGGTGCGCGGCATCCTGTCCACGCACCGGACCACCACCCGCCCGCTCATCGAGCAGCTCCGCCAGGCCCAGCAGGAGCTTAGCGCGAAGCTGCTGGCGCCCGGGCCGCTTCAGCCGGCCGACCTGCAGCCCCAGCTCGGGCGCATCGGCCAGCTCCGCGACCAGCTCGCGCAGGACGGCGCGCAGGCCGCGCTCGAGGTCCGGGCCGTGCTCACGCCCGAGCAGCTCGCGCGGGCCGCCCAGACCAAGGAGCGCCTGAGCCAGCTCCGCGAAGAGATGCGCCAGCTCATGCAGCCGCCGCGGCCCTAGCATGAAGCGCCTGCTCATCGTCCTGCTGCTGCTCGCGCCGGTCGCGCTGCCCGGACTCGCCCACGCGAGTCCGCCGGATCCCACCTGGATCCAGGGCATCTACGACGATGACGACGGCGACTCCATCGTCACGCAGATCGTCTCGGGGACCGGGCACGTTCCCGGCCCGGTCGATCTGCCGCTCGTCGCCCCGCTGATCGGCGCCCTGACCACGGCGCCCGGGCCGATCCCGCTCCGGGTCTGGGTCTCCTCCGCCCAGTCGCGCGCTCCACCCGCCCGCTAGCCCCGCTTCGATCCCGTCGCCTCGGACAACCCGATACCCGAACGGAGGAGGACTATCCATGTTCCGGATCTTGAAGGTGATGCTGGTGAGCTTTGCGGTGGCCGCGCTCGGCGTGGCCGGACTCCACGCGCACGTGGCGCGCGCCGACTGGAGCGAAACCGGGCTGGACTGGGACGAGTCGGCGCCGGTGGTCACGACGCTGGACCCGGACGACGAGAGCGCGCTCGCCGATCACTTCTTCCACGTCGAGTGGACGGCCGGTCAGGGCGCGGCGGGTCGCGCCCGCA
This sequence comes from Candidatus Methylomirabilota bacterium, assembly GCA_035260865.1. Taxonomy (GTDB): domain Bacteria; phylum Methylomirabilota; class Methylomirabilia; order Rokubacteriales; family CSP1-6; genus CAMLFJ01. The sequence goes on from DATFUK010000565.1 coordinate 6,595, forward strand.
TCACCGGTTACGTCTACAACGACCACGGCGATTCCGCGATCAACGTCGCGCTGCGCATCCACGAGATCGACGCGAGCGGCCGCGACGTGGCCCGCGTGGTCACGCCGATCGGCGAGGCGGTGCCGGCCCACGGCGGGACGTACTTCGACGTCGCGGTTCCCCAAAGCCGCTTCTACCGCGTCGACGTGGCGTCGTTCGACT
>DATFUK010000566.1:0-13539 GCA_035260865.1 Candidatus Methylomirabilota bacterium
GTTCGTAGCGCATCAGGATGGCCTTGTGCGCGCCTTCTTCCCACAGCGTTTTCCAGAAGACGCCGGGCCGTCGCTCGACCCAGGGGACGGTGCTGGTCGTCACGAAGTGGCTGACCGGCGGAGTGGTCACGGGCGCTCTCCTTCCGGCCGATCTCAGCGGCCGGCGTCGCGCAGGGCCTGCCTGACGGCGTCGCGGAACTCCTCGAGGGGCAGGGCGCCCTCGATCTTCCGCTGGTTGATGAAGAAGGTAGGGGTCGCGCGCACCCCCGCCTCGCGGCCCTCGCGCTGCTCGGCCAGGACCGCGTCCCGGTAGCGCCCGCTGTCGAGACATTCGGTGAACGCGGAGGCGTCGAGGCCGAGCCGTCGCGCGTAGCCGACCAGATGATCGCGAGCGAGGTCGGGCTGACCCACGAAGAGCAGGTCGTGATATTCCCAGTAGCGGCCCTGGGCGCCCGCGCAGCGGGCCGCGCGCGCGGCGGGGAGCGCGTTGGGGTGGGAGCGCAGGGGAAAGTCCTTGAACACGAACCGTACCGTGTCGGGGAACTCGCCCTGCAACCGCTGGAGGACGTCCTGCGCCCGCTGGCAGAAGGGGCACTCGTAGTCGCTCCACTCGAAGATCGTGACCGGGGCGGCCGCGGGGCCCTTGGTCATCATGGGGTCCGCGATGAAGCGCGGCGCGTCCTGCCCGCCCGCCGGCGCGGCCCCCGCGGCGAGAAGGAGGAGCAGGCCGGCCGCCACGCGGAGGGTGTAGACTCGGACGCGGGCCATGGGATTCATTCTCCGGATCGTGGTGTACACGCTGGGGCTCTTGGTGGCCGCGCACGTGGTGCCGGGCATCCGGCTCGACGGGCTCGCCTCCGCGCTGGTGGCGGGATTGCTGCTGGGGCTCGTCAACGCGATCGTGCGGCCGGTCCTGGTCGTGCTGACGTTTCCGATCACGCTGCTGACCCTGGGCCTCTTCCTGCTCGTGCTCAACGCCTTCTGCCTGTGGCTTGTCTCCGTGTTCGTCTCCGGCTTCCACGTGGCCGGCTTCTGGCCCGCGTTCTGGGGCGCGCTGCTCGTGAGCATCGTGAGCTGGATCCTCACCGCGCTCATCAGCGACAGCGGTCGGGTGAGGTCCATCAACCGCCGGGATTAGGCCAGGCTAGGCCGCGCGGTCGGACTCGACCGACGTGATGATGTAGGTTCCGCTCTTGGCGTCCCGCTCCAGGGTCACGATCTTCTGCTTGGCCGCCTCCTCCAGCAGCTTGGAGAAGGTCGAGTAGCCGTAGTAGGACTCGTTGAACGCGGGGTTCTTCCGGATCATGGTCTGCTTGACCATGGAGCCCCACAGGGTGTCCTTGTTTTCGCGCTGCAGAGCCTGGATCGCCTCGATGAGCTGGGCGAACGCCTCCGCCTTTTTCTCGGGCAGCCCGCGCAGCGCGGTCGTCTTCTTGGACTCGCGGATGAGGTCCTCGTAGAAGATGAACTCGTCGCAGTTGCCCACCAGCAGCTCGGAGGAGGACGACTTGACGCCGAGCCCGATCACGTAGCGGTCGTTCTCCCGGAGCTTGGACACGAGCGGGGAGAAGTCCGAATCACCCGAGACCAGCGCGAAGCTGTCCACGTGCTGCTTGGCGTAGGCCAGGTCCATCGCGTCCACCACCATCCGGATGTCCGCCGAGTTCTTGCCGCTGTAGCGGCTCTGGGGAACGTCGATCAGCTCGATCGCGTGCTCGTGGAAGGGCCGCTTGTACTCCGCGTAGCGGTTCCAGTCCGCGTAGGCCCGCTTGACCATGATCTTGCCCTTCTCGACCAGCCGCTCCAGCACCAGCTTGATCTCGAACTGCTTGTACTGCGCTTCCTTGACGCCGCGGACGATGTTCTCGAAATCCATGAACATCGCCAGCTTCCGGTCGTCACTCATGCCGTCCTTCCCTCCCGCTTCCACCGCAGGGCGTTCCGGCGCCGGTGCTCCAGGGCGGGCCCATGCCCACCCCCTCGCCGAGCTTCATTATAGGGCCACATTTGACAGCGGCGTGACATCGGCCGGGCCGCCGCCGGGGTAGACTGGGGGCGTGATGAAACGGATCCGAGCGCTTGCACTGACCGTGGGCATGCTGCTGGCGGCGGCGGGGCCCGGCGAGGCCGCCCGCATCGAGGTGAAGGTGGGTCAGGCCGCGCCCGAGATCACCGGCGGACCCTGGATCAACAGCGAGCCGCTCTCGCTCGCCGGGCTCCGCGGGCGGGTGGTGGTCGTGGAGTTCTGGACCTACGGCTGATACAACTGCAAGAACGTGATCCCGCAGTTGCGGGACTGGCACGACAAGTACGCGGGGCAGGGGCTGACCATCGTCGGGGTGCACACGCCCGAGTTCTCCTGGGAGAAGCCGATCGAGAAGGTGACCGCGGCCACGAAGGAGCTGGGGGTGAAGTACCCGGTGGTGCAGGACAACGACCTCGCGATCTGGCGCCGCTACCGCAACTGGGCGTGGCCGGCCGCGGTCATCGTGGACAAGAAGGGCATCATTCGCTTCACCCACATCGGCGAGGGGGCCTATTCCGAGATGGAGCAGCTGATTCGGCGCCTCCTCCTCGAGCCCTAGGTGGGGGCGCGGCCCGCCCCGCTCCTGATCTTCGGCGCGGTCTTCGCCGCCGCCTTCGTCCTGGCCGCGCTCGGCTACTTCTCGCTCCGCCGCTGGGAGGTCGCGGCCGAGCGGGAGCTCCGCGGGCAGGCGCGCGACACCGCGGCGATGGCCGCCGAGAAGGTGGAGATGGCGGTGGTGCGGGCCGAGCAGGATGCGATCGCGTCGCTGCAGGTCGCCGCGCTCGCGCCGGACTTCGGCGCCACCGCGGTGGAAGCCTGGAAGGCCCGCCACGCGCTCTTCGACGCGGTCTACGTGCTCGATCGCCAGGGGCGGGTGCTCTATCCGGTGGGCTGGACGCGCGACGAGGCGGAGCTGATCGCTGCGCTGCGCGCCGAGATCTCGCAGGGCTTCTGGGACCGGGGCGGCCGGCGCCACGTGGAGGTGGGCGGCCACGTGATCCTGGCCGCGGTGATCCCCGGCTCCTCCCGGGGCCCGTTGCTGGTCGGGCTCCGGCGCGACGACCAGGCGCTCCACCGCGAGGTCCTCGAGAAGACGCTGGGCGGGACGGAGAGCCCGGGATCGCTGGCGATCCTGGACGGCAACGGCCGGACCGTCTTCGGCTCCCCGGCGGTCGATCGCGCCGAGCCGGTGCTCACCGTGCCCTTCGGGGAGGCGCTGCCCGCGTGGCGGGTGGCGCTCTACCAGCCGGCCGGCCTCTCCCCGCGCGAGATGGTCCGCCGCCAGGCGATGATCTTCATGGCCGCGCTGGCCCTGCTGCTGTTGGTGATCGCGGGCGGGCTCGTGGCGACCTACCGCCTGGTGCGCCGCGAGTCGGAGATCGCCCGGCTCAAGTCGGACTTCGTGGCGAACGTCTCGCACGATCTCAAGACGCCGCTCGCCCTGATCCGGATGTTCGCGGAGACGCTCGAGATGGACCGGGTGCCCGACGAGCGCCGCCGCCGCGAGTACTACGGCGTGCTCACCCGGGAGAGCGAGCGGCTGAGCCGCCTGATCGACAACGTGCTCGACTTCTCCCGGATCGAGAGCGGCCGCCAGCGCTACGAGATCGCCCCGGGCCCGGTGGAGCCGATCGTCCACGAGGTCGTCGAGAGCTTCCGTCATCCGCTCCACCAGCAGGGGTTCACGGCGGACGTGACGGTCGAGCCCGACCTGCCGGACATACCGCTCGACGGGGACGCCATGAAGCAGGCGCTGGCCAACCTGGTGGACAATGCCATGAAGTACTCGGGCGACCGGCGCCACATCCGGGTGGCGGCCCGCCGGGACGGAGCCGGGGTCGCGGTCGAGGTGGCCGACGACGGCATCGGCGTCCCGATCTCCGAGCGGGAGCGAATCTTCGAGAAGTTCTATCGCGTCGGACGGAGCGAGACGCAGGGGCGGCGGGGCAGCGGGGTCGGCCTGGCCCTGGTCAAGCACATCGTGGAGGCTCACGGGGGCCGCGTCACGGTGGACGGGCGCCCGGGCGAGGGCAGCCGCTTCACCCTCCACCTCCCCGGCCTCCCTCTCCCCTCGGGGGAGAGGGTAGGGTGAGGGGTGATCGAGACAGACGTGACATGCCGCGCATCCTGATCGTGGACGACGAGCCCGAGATGCTGCGCGGGCTGGAGGACAACCTCCAGTTCGAGGGCTACCAGACCGTCACCGCGGGCGACGGCAAGAAGGGGCTGGCCCTCGCGCTCTCGGAGGCGCCGGACCTGATCGTGCTCGACGTCATGATGCCGGGCATGAGCGGCTGGGACCTCTGCCGCGAGCTGCGCGGGCGGGGCCTCGACGTGCCGGTGATCATGCTGACCGCGCGGGGCGAGGAGGTGGACCGCGTGCTGGGGCTCGAGCTGGGGGCGGACGACTACGTCACCAAGCCCTTCAGCCTGCGCGAGCTGATGGCGCGCATCCGCGCGGTGCTCCGCCGTCCCGGCCCGCGGCAGAAGTTCGAGGAGTTCGCGTTCGGCTCGGTGCGCGTGCACCTGCGGGCGCGGCAGGCCTTCAAGGGGGGCCACGAGGTGCGGCTCACCCGGAAGGAGTTCGACCTGCTGCGGTACCTGGTGGAGCATCCGGGCGAGGTGATCACCCGCGACCGGCTGCTGGACGAGGTGTGGGGCTACGAGCGGTTTCCGACCACCCGGACGGTTGACACGCATATCCTGAGGTTGCGGCAGAAGTTCGAGGACGACCCGGAGCGGCCCGCGCACATCCTGACCGCGCACGGTCAGGGCTACCGGTTCGTCGCGGAGAGGAGCGCGACATGAGCGGCATCGCCGACGAGCTGGCCCGGCGCACCCCGCCCGGCCAGGTGCTGACGAAGAAGTGGCCGGTGCTCACCTACGGCCTCACCCCGCGCTTCGATCCCCGGAAGTGGTCGTTCCGGTGCTGGGGCCTCGTGGAGGAAGAGGTGAGCTTCACGTGGGAGGAGTTCCAGGCGCTCCCGCGCGCCCAGGTGACCTGCGACATCCACTGCGTGACGCACTGGTCCCGCCTGGACAATCGCTTCGAGGGCGTGTCCATCCGGGAGATCATGCGCCGCGTGCGGGTGAAGCCCGAGGCCCGCTACGTCCTGATCCACGCCGATCCCGACTACACCACGAACCTGCCCCTCGCGGACCTGGTCGCCGACGACGTGCTCCTGGCCCTCCGGCACGACGGCCAGGATCTCACCCCGGATCACGGCGGCCCCCTGCGGCTGGTGGTGCCCCGGCTCTACTTCTGGAAGAGCGCCAAGTGGCTCCGCGGCTTCGAGTTCCTCGACGTCAACCCGCCCGGATTCTGGGAGATCAACGGCTACCACATGCACGCCGATCCGTGGGCCGAGGAGCGCTACTCCGACCAGGAGACCCACGCGATGCAGAAGATGCGGGCCGAGGCCGCCCGCAAGCTCCGCGCCCGCTAGCCCTCAGGCGGCGAGGAAGGCGCGCACGTGCCCGACGAAGTCGTCGGGCCGGTCGGCGGGCACGGTGTGGCCCGCGCCGGGAATCTCGACCAGGCGCCCGTCGGGCAGGCGCTCGGTCATCGTCTTGGCCACCTCGGGGGAGAGGATGTCGCTCTCCGCGCCGCGCACGACCAGCGTCGGGCAGGGGATGCGCCCCAGCGGCTCCCACAGATCCACCACGTCGCGCTGGCCCGCGCGCATCATGTCGCGGAGCCCCTTGGCGTACTTCCAGGTGAGCCCGCCGTCGGGCAGGCGCTTGAGCCCATGGTGGACACGCTGGCGCAGCATCTCCACGTCCTGGATCGGGTTGGCGCGACGGAGGTACTCGACCGCCCACTCCTCGCTCTCGATCCGCTCGGGCGACTGCGACATCATGTCGCGGACCCGCTGGAGGCCCGCGAGCGCGATGTCGGGGCCGATGTCCACGATGATCAGGCGCTCGAGGCGCGCCGCGTGGGCGGCCGCGTACTGGATCGCGATTCGCCCGCCCATGGAGTGCCCGAGCAGCGCGAAGCGGTCGAGTCCGAGGCTCCCCGCGAAGGCGGCCACGTCGTCGGCCATGGTGCCCACCCGGTAGTCGTCGTCGGGCGCGGCGTCGCTGTCGCCGTGGCCCCGCTGATCGAGCGCGAGCACGCGCCGGCCCGGCACGAGGCGCTCGGCCAGGTAGTCCCAGACGCGCGCGTGGCCGGTGATGCCGTGGAGCAGGACGACGGGCGGGGCGTCGGCGGGCCCCCAGTCGAGATAGTGCAGCGTGACGCCGTTGACCCGGACGGTGCGCTCGAGGAAGGACATGTCCCGGGCAGTCTAGTCCCCGCGCCGCCCTCCGGTCAATCTCGCGCGGCTTGCCTACGCGGGAGCGCTGACGGTAGAGTGGGAGCCCCTCGCCCTGCCCTCTGTCCCCGAGGGGAGAAGGCAAGCGCGGGGGGGAGAAGAGAGCCCAGACATGGCGACCTACCCGATCACGGACGTGGCGATCGTGCTGAAGCCCGAGGACGACGTGGCCATCGCCAAGAAGGAGCTCCCGACGGGCACCGTCCTCGAGGACGCGGGCGGCCGCATCGAGGTGCGGCAGGACATCAAGCCCGGCCACAAGGTGGCGCGGCGGGCGCGCCGGACCGGTGAGGCGGTGCGACGCTACGGCCAGCCCATCGGCTTCGCCACCGCCGACATCGAAGTCGGCGATCACGTGCACACCCAGAACGTCGCGGTGGGCGACCGGCACCAGGAGTACGAGGTCGGCACCGACGTGCAGCCGGTGGCCTTCTACCCGCCCGCCGAGATGCGCTACTTCGACGGCTATCTCCGGGACGACGGCCGGGTCGGTACGCGCAACTACGTGGCGGTGATCTCCGGGGTCAACTGCTCGGCGAGCGTGAGCCAGTTCGTCAAGGACCGGTTCCGCGACGTGCAGAAGGACTACCCGAACATCGACGGGGTGCTGGCCATCACCCACAAGTCGGGGTGCGGCACCAAGCTCTTCGGCGAGGACCACATGGCGCTGCAGCGGGTGCTGGCCGGCTACGCCAAGCACCCCAACATCGCCGCCTACATCCTGATCGGGCTCGGCTGCGAGGTGAACCAGGCCGCGGTCATGGTGGACCGGCAGCGCATGGCGGCGCCCGGGCATCCCGAGCGCAAGCCCTTCGTGGTCAACATCCAGGAGGCGGGCGGCATCCGCAAGACGGTCGAGACCGCGGTGCGCGAGGTGGCCAAGCTGCTTCCGCTCGCCAACGCGATGAAGCGGAGCAAGCAGCCGGTGTCGGAGCTCACGCTCGCCACCAACTGCGGCGGCTCCGACGGCGCCTCCGGCATCACCGCCAACCCCGCGCTCGGCTGGGCGGTGGACGAGCTGGTGCGCTACGGCGGCACCGGGGTGCTCGCGGAGACGCCGGAGATCTACGGGGCCGAGCACCTGCTGATCCGCCGCGCGATCAACGAGGGCGTGGCCAAGAAGCTGATCGATCGCTACAAGTGGTGGGAGTGGTACTGCCGCGGGATCGAGGCGATGGACAACAATCCCGCCCCCGGCAACAAGGCGGGCGGCATCACCACCGTCTACGAGAAGTCGCTGGGCGGCGTCACCAAGGGCGGGACGACCCCGATGATGGACGTCTTCCAGTACGGCGAGCCGATCACCACGCGCGGCTTCGTCTTCATGGACACCCCGGGGCACGATCCGGTCTCCATCACCGGGCTCGTGGCGGGCGGCTGCAACATGATCTGCTTCACCACCGGCCGCGGGTCGGTGTTCGGCTGCAAGCCGGTGCCCTCGATCAAGCTCGCCACCAACAGCCTCATGTACCGGCACATGTCGGAGGACATGGACATCAACTGCGGGGTGATCCTCGAGGGCATCCCGCTGCCCGAGGTGGGCCGGCAGATCTTCGAGGAGATCGTGGCGGTGGCGTCGGGCAAGCGCAGCAAGAGTGAGCTGTCGGGCGTCGGCGAGGAAGAGTTCGCGCCCTGGATCATCGGGCCGGTTATGTAGGGTGAGGTGAAGCCGAAGGCGAGCCGAGCGAATACGTAATGTCTTAAGGCAGTAAACGGTACGGGGAGAGCGCCGATGCCAAACCCGGGCATGTACCGTGGCGACCGTCGCCGCAAGGAAGACCAGCGCAAGGCCAAGCTGGAGGCCAAGAAGGCGCGCAAGGCCGAGCGCCGCGAGACCGGGACGAGTGGGCCCGAGATCGCCGACCAGGCCGAGGTGGGCCCCGGCGAGATCGTCGAGTTCGTCTTGTTCTCGCCGAGCAAGGGCCGAACCCTGACGACGCCGAACAAGGCGGCGCCGACGGTGGACGGGATCGACGACTGGATGCTGCTGAGCGAGCCGCCCGCCCGGAACTAGCCGCGGGCCGGCTCGGACACGGGCGGCTCCGGGTGGCCGGCCGGATCCTTCGACGCACCGTCCGCGACCTGGCCCCCCCGGAAGAACCCGCCCCAGAAACTTTCGGTGGCCGCCCGGACCGGGCGATCCATGAAGCGGTCGGCGCGGAATCCGGCGCGGGCCCGCACGATGAAGCTGTAGAAGTGGACGAGGCCGCCCGAGGCGAACTTCCCGTTGAAGATGATGTCGAGCGGCAGGTGCAGCAGCATCCCGAAGACCCATCCCCAGAGCCATTCGACGCGCGTGAGCCACGCGATCGCGGCCAGCAGCACCAGCAGCTCGTAGGAGTGCAGGAGGAGGACGACCCGCTGCACCTTTCCGCCCAGGTAGTAGCGGAGGAAGCTGCCGGGACGGAGGTCGCGCTGCCTCTCGAAGAGCACGTAGTCGACGGCGTGGTCGACGTCGATCAGGAAGCCGCCCGCCGCGAGGCCCGCAGTGAGCGCGAAGCTCTCGGTGCCCGCGTAGACGGCCGCGCAGGCGAGCGTGGTGGTGACGAGGTGGCCTCCGGGGCTCATGGCGGTGTCCCTAGCGCGCGTACGGATTGCGGAATCGGCGAATCCGGACGGGGATCGGCTGCCGCGCGGGCGCCAGCCAGCCGAGCGGCACGCTATCGATCAGCTCCAGCAGGCGGCGCCCGAGTCGCTTCAGCATGGCTCCTGGAGGGAGCAACTCCGGTGCCAGACTCCGTGTGCCGGAAGTGATTGAATTATCGATGGACCCCAGGAGCCGGGCGTGGAACAGTAGGCCCAAATAAGGACCCGCGAGGACCAAAATGGGGAGCGCAATGGCATCAAGGACCGCCGTGACCGGCTTCGACGAGATCGTCCACTCCGACCCGTCCGTCTGGGAGATCCAGACCACCGGCGCGGGCCCGCAGGGGCAGCTCCCGCTCACCGCGGAGATGCTGCTCGAGAGCCCCAGCGGCGACATCTTCGGGCTCACCCAGAACGCGGGCATGGGCTGGGATCCGCGCGAGCTCGGCCGCCCGCAGTTCCTCATGCTCTCCACCCAGGGCGGCATCCGCGCGTCCGACGGCAAGCCGATCGCCCTCGGCTACCACACCGGTCACTGGGAGATCGGGCTGCTCATGCAGGCGGCCGCCCAGGAGCTGGCCGCGCTCGGCGGCCTGCCGTTCGCCGGCTTCTGCTCGGATCCCTGCGACGGGCGCACCCAGGGCACCCCCGGCATGATGGACAGCCTCGCCTACCGCAACGACGCGGCGGTGGTGCTGCGGCGGCTGGCCCGCTCGCTCCCCACGCGCCGGGGCGTGCTCGGCGTGGCCACCTGCGACAAGGGGCTGCCCGCGATGATGATGGCGCTGGTCGCCCTGCGCGATCTGCCCTGCGTGCTGGTGCCGGGCGGCGTGACCCTGCCGCCCACCGAGGGAGAGGACGCGGGCACCGTGCAGTCCATCGGGGCCCGCTTCGCGCACGGCGAGCTCACGCTGGAGCGGGCGGCCGACCTCGGCTGCCGGGCCTGCGGCTCGCCCGGGGGCGGCTGCCAGTTCCTCGGGACCGCGGCCACGTCCCAGGTCGTCGGCGAAGCGCTCGGGCTCTCGCTGCCGCACACCGCGCTCGCGCCCTCCGGGCAGCCGATCTGGCTCGACATGGCCCGGCGCTCGGCCCGCGCGCTCACCTCGCTCGCCGCGCGGGGGCTCGCCACGCGCGACATCGTCACCGACGCCTCCGTGCGGAACGCCATGATGGTGCACGCGGCGGTCGGCGGCTCGACGAATCTCCTGCTGCACCTCACCGCGGTCGCGCACGCCGCCGGCCTTCGGCGTCCCGTCGTGCAGGACTGGATCGACGTCAACCGGCGGGTGCCGCGCCTGGTGGACGTGCTGCCGAACGGCCCCCGGAATCATCCGACGGTGCGCGTGTTCCTGGCCGGCGGCGTGCCCGAGGTGATGCTGCACCTCCGCCGCGGGGGCCTGCTCGACGAGCGCTGCCTGACCGTGACCGGCGAGCCCCTCGGCCGGGCGCTCGACTGGTGGGAGGGCTCCGCGCGGCGCACCGCGCTGCGCGAGCGTCTGATGCGGCAGGACGGCGTGGACCCGGACGACGTCATCATGGACCCGGAGCGCGCGCGCGCCCGGGGCCTCACGAGCACGGTGACGTTCCCGCGCGGCAACCTGGCCCCGGAGGGCGCGGTGATCAAGAGCACCGCCATCGATCCGACGGTCGTGGATTCCGACGGTGTCTATCGCAAGATCGGCCCCGCCCGCGTGTATACCACCGAGCGGGGGGCGATCGCGGCCATCAAGAGCACCGGGCCAGAGCGCATCAAGCCGGGCGACGTGCTCGTGCTGATCTGCCGCGGGCCGCTCGGGGCGGGGATGGAGGAGATCTACCAGATCACCTCCGCCCTCAAGCACCTGTCCTGGGGTAAGCAGGTCGCGGTGCTCACCGACGCGCGCTTCTCCGGCGTCTCCACCGGGGCGTGCATCGGCCACGTCGGGCCCGAGGCGCTGGCCGGCGGGCCCATCGGGCGCCTGCGCGAGGGTGATGTCGTGCAGATCGTCGTGGATCGGCTGCGGCTCGAGGGCAGCGTGGACCTCGTCGGCGCGGAGGGCCGGACGTTCAGCGCCGAGGAGGGCGCGCGGGTCCTCGCCGCGCGGGGCCCGCGGCCCGACCTGGCGCCCGACCCGGGTCTTCCGGACGACACGCGGCTCTGGGCCGCGCTGCAGCACGCGGGGGGTGGGGCCTGGGGCGGCTGCGTCTACGACGTGGACGCGATCGTGGCCGCGCTCAGGACTGGGTCACGGTGACGACGAGGCCGATCGACGCGAGCACGTTGCCGACCCGGACGCACTCGGTCTCGGCCCCGACCTTCACCACCGCCTTGCCGGTGTTGTGCACCTGCCACGCGAGCTCCCAGCCGCGCTCCTCCGAGCAGGCGATCGCCTTCATCAGCTGCGTCACCACTTCCTCGAAGGTGTGACAGTCGCAGTTGTGGAGCACGGTCATCCAGGGGGGCGCGACCTGGACGTCGGTCGCGTCGAGCTCGTCGACCTGCGGGGTTTCGGTCGTTTCCGCTTGTAGACGGAACCTCTCGGCGTGGAGACGGGATCTTTCAGTTTCCAACCGGGACTTCATTATTTATCCGCTCGGCTCGATTTCCAGATTCGCTCGGCTCGCCTTCGGTTCACCTCGCCCGGCCACGGCGTCACCTATCCGATTACTCCGGCTTCGCGCAGGCGGGTGATGGTGCCGTCGCTGTAGCTCAGGATCTCGCGGAGGATCCGGTCGGTGTGCTCGCCGAGCTTCGGGGCCCGCGCGGGGTGGCGGATCTCGCCCTCGGTGCGGACGGGGCTGCGCACCTCCTTCAGGGGCCCGAACTCCGGGTGCTCCACCTCCACGATCATATCGCGCGCCGCCACCTGCGGATCGGCCAGGGCCTGGCGCACGTCGTTGACCGGCGCGCACGGCACGCGGCCGCGGAGACGCTCGAGCCACTCCTCGGTGGTGCGGGTGGCGAAACGGGCCTGGAGCACCGGGATCAGTGCGTCCTTGTGCGCGAACCGGTCGGCGAAGGTGCGGAAGCGCGCGTCCTCGGCCAGCTCCGGAGCGCCCAGGGTCTCCACCAGGTCGCGCCAGAACTTGTCCTTGTTGCAGAAGATCACGATCCAGCCGTCGCGGGTGGGGAAGTTCTGGGCGGGTACGATGGTCTGGTGCGCCGAGCTGGGGGTGCGCTCGGCGATCCAGTCGCGGTTGAGCGTCCACACCGCGAAGTAGGACAGCATGCTCACCGCGGTGTCGAGGAGCGAGATGTCCACGTCCCGACCCACCCCGGTGCGCTGGGCGTCGAAGAGCCCCACCATGAGCCCGACCATCGCGGCGTAGCCGCCCGCGAAGTCGATGACCGAGACGCCGCACTTGCCCGGGGGGCCGTCGGGCTCGCCGGTCACCGCCATGTAGCCCGCGTAGCCCTGGACCAGATAGTCGAAGGCGGGCTCGGCCGCGCGCGGGCCGGTGCGCCCGTACCCGGTGAGCGAGCAGCAGACCACGCGCGGATTGATCTCCCTCAGCGTGTCGTAGGTCAGCCCGAGCTTGTCGGGCAGGTCGCCGCGCGCGTTGTTGAAGACCGCGTCCGACACCCGCACGAGGTCGTGGAAGACGCCCTGCCCGTCCGGGTGCCGCAGGTTGAGCGCCACCGAGCGCTTGCCGCGGTTGAAGGACTGGAAGTAGGGCGAGTCGGCCTCGCCCTGGAACGGCGGCACGTAGCGGGCGCTGTCGCCGCCCACCCCCGGATCCTCGATCTTGATGATGTCCGCGCCCAGGTCCGCCAGCATCTGGGTGCCGAAGGGCCCGGCCCCGAACTGGGACACGGCCAGGATGCGGAGTCCGTCGAGCGGAGGGCGCGTCATCTCAGTAGGGGAGCCGCCCCTCGCCGAGCGTCGAGTGGCTCTTCTTCGGAACGAGTACTTTCCGGGTATACGAGCACACGGTCTCGCCGCGCTGGTTGACCCCCTGGGTGGCCACCGTGACGATGCCGCGGTCGCCCTGGCTCGACTCCCGCAGCGCGAGCACCTGGCTCTTCGCGTAGAGGGTGTCGCCGATGAAGGTGGGCTTCTCGTGCTTGAGCTCGTTCACCTCGAGGTTGGCGATGGCCCGTCCCGAGATGTCGGCCACCGTCATGCCGATCACCACGCTGTAGACGAGGGGGCCCATCACCACGCGCTGCTTGTGCTGGGTGTGGGTCTGCGCGTAGTGGGCGTCGGAGTGGAGCGGATGCTGGTTCATGGTCAGCAGGGCGAACCACGTGCAGTCCGCCTCGGTGATGGTGCGGCCGGGCCAGTGGGCGAAGGCCTGGCCGACCGAGAACTCCTCGTAGTAGCGGCCGTAGCTCACGGCGCGGACGCCTCGAGCCGGCGCGCCGCGATCCGGCGCCGCTCGCCCGCCTGGTCGCGGGGCCCCAGCAGCAGGGCGGCCGCGTCGCGGTAATAGCGCTCCACCGGGAACTCGCTCGTGTAGCCGTAGCCGCCGTGGATGCGCATGGACTCGAGCGTGACGTCCACGGCGGCGTCGACGGCGAAGCGCCGCGCGCGCCGGGCGGCGGCGTCGTCGCGTGTGGCCGCGTCGGCCACGAGCAGCCGGGCCGCGGTCAGCCGCGTCGCCATGTCGGCGAGCTTGAGCTGCACGGCC
>DATFUK010000567.1:0-2602 GCA_035260865.1 Candidatus Methylomirabilota bacterium
GGGATACCGCTGGCGCGCGGCCCAGATGATGGTCTCCTTGCTGAGCACGCCCGGGATCCAGATGCGCGGGTGCGGCTTCTGCAGCGGCACCGCCCACGGGTTCACCACCCGGTGCTGGTAGTGGCTGCCCTCGAAGCGGAACGGGCCCTCCTGCGTCCACGCACGCACGATCAGCTCGTGGGCCTCCTCGAAGCGCTCGCGATTGAAGGCGGGGTTCACCCCGGTGGCGAGCTGCTCCTGCCCACCCCCGCGCACGAAGCCCGAGACGAGCCGGCCGCGCGAGACCATGTCGATCATGGCGAGCTCCTCGGCCAGCCGCACCGGGTTGTCGGCGAGCGGCAGCGGGTTGCCGAGCAGCACGATCTTCACGCGCTTGGTCATCGCGGCCAGGATCGAGGCGAAGACGTTGCACTTGGCCTGCATGCAGAACGGCGCGTTGTGGTGCTCGTTCAGCATGATGCCGTCGAAGCCGACCTCCTCCGCGAGGCGGTAGTGCTCGAGGTACTCGTTGTAGAGGCGGCTGCCCGCCACCGGATCGAAGTGCCGGTTCGAGAACATCAGCGCGGTGGCGCCCCGCTTGCGCCCCTCGTCCGCCGGGTACGCCGACATCGGCTGTTCCGTGAAGTACATGAGGTGCATGGAGGGTCCCCCGATCAGGCCTGGGCGGCGAAGGGCACGATGAGCTTCGCGAGCGCGGCCGGCTGCTCCATCTCGAGGAAGTGGCCGGCCCCGTCCACCACGCTGAGGCGGTTCTTGGGCAGCGCGCGGGCGTACTGCTCCCCCACCCCGACCGGCACGATCCGGTCCTGCCGCCCCCACACGATCAAGGCGTCGGAGTGGACGCCGCCCAGCAGCGGTGGCAGGGTCGGGTTGTACATGTAGGGCTTCCACGCGATGCGGAACGTCATCTCGCGATTGAGATCCCACTGCTCGAGCTGCGGCGTGGGGGGATCGGGCGTGAACAGCCGCTCGAAGGCCTGCTGGTCCTCGAAGCCCGCCCGCACGTAGTCGATGTAGCTCACGAGCGCCTGATCGAGGATCTCGCCCTCCGCGGGCTTGATCCCCATCGCGCCGACGAGCACCAGCTTGCGGAACGCGCGCGGCGCCATCGTCGCCATCTCGGCCGCGATCCAGCCGCCGAAGCCGAGGCCGACCAGGGCCACGTCGGCGAGCCCGCGCTGGGCCAGCAGGGCCTGGTAGGTCACCGCGACGTCGCGCACGTTGCGCATGAACGCGGGACGCTCCGAGCCGTCGTAGCCCGGATGCGAGGGCAGCAGCAGCGTGAAGCGCTCGGCGAGCGCGTCGTAGAACGGCAGCTGCTCGAGCGTGCCGATGTCGTGGTGCAGCACGAGCAGCGGCGCGCCGCGGCCCGCGGTACGTAGTCTTACGGAGGAGCCGGCGACCCGGACCTCCTCGGTGGTCCAGGCGAGCGCGGAGGCGGTCTCGGTCATGGTAGCGACGCTATCAAATCACCTTCCGTCCCGCAAGCCGCGCGCTCAGATCGATGACGAGCGCGAGCGTGATCGCCGCCGCGCCCACCGCGAACAGGCTCGTGTACCGACCGCCGCGCGCGAAGAGAAACGAGAGCCCATAGGCG
Source organism: Candidatus Methylomirabilota bacterium (assembly GCA_035260865.1). GTDB lineage: Bacteria > Methylomirabilota > Methylomirabilia > Rokubacteriales > CSP1-6 > CAMLFJ01. The sequence goes on from DATFUK010000567.1 coordinate 1,598, forward strand.
CCCGCGGCCTGTCCGAGCGCGAAGGCCATCGTGGTCACGCTCCACGCGGCGCGCTGTCCCTCCGGGTCGCCGGGCACGAGCTCGTGCACGCGCCCGAGGACGAGCGGCACGACGCCGGGGACCGCCGCGCCGATCAGGACGCTCGAGAACACGAGTCCGACCGGTGCCGCGGTGATCACCGGAACCGCCACCGCGGCCGCCTGCGCCACGAGCGCCAGACGCAGCGCGGGCCCGAACCCGACACGGTCCGCGAGGAGACCGGCCAGGACCGGGCCCGCCACCGCGCCCACCCCGAAGAGCACCCAGTATTGCGCACCCGCGTGGATGCCCCGTCCCAGGCCGCGCGCGATGAAGTCCACGAGGAAGACCATGTGCGGCACGAGCCCCGTCGCGTTCAGCGCGTACTCGACGTAGAGGGCGCGCAGGGCGCCGGTGGCGGGGACCCGCCGCGCCGCGGCGGCCGGTGCGGCCGTCGCGGGCTCGTCGGTCGGCCAGCTACGCCAGGCCAACCCGGTCAGCAGCATCGAGAGGACGCCCAGGCCGCACCAGGTCGCGACGAGACCCGCCTGGAGCAGGAGCGGCACCACCGTGCCGGAGGCCATGATGCCGAGCCCGACGCCGGTGAAGATGGCGCCGCCCGCGAGCCCGCGCCGGGCCGGCGGCACGTGCGGCAGCACGGTGGGGGCGGCGAGAACCATCAGCGTCCCTCCGGCCACGCCGGCCGCGAAGCGCCAGAGGAAGAACCACGAGAACGACAGCGGCAGCGCGCAGGCGAAGAAGGCGACGGTGACGAGCGCCATCATCCCCCGGAGCACGCCCGGCGCTCCGCCCCATCGCGCCAGCGGCCGCGCGCAGAGCGCGCCGCCCAGGTAGCCGGCCAGGTTCGCGGCGCCGAGGTAGGCGGCCTGCGAGGCGGGAAACCAGCCCGCGGTGATCAGGACCGGCAGGAGCGGCGTGTAGGCGAAGCGCGCGAGGCCGATCCCGACCAGGCTCGCGGAGAGCCCG
>DATFUK010000568.1:0-4380 GCA_035260865.1 Candidatus Methylomirabilota bacterium
GCGCTTCGTGAAGCAGTGCCGCTGGCTCCTGTCGCAGGACGTGGGGCTCGCGGTGTTCGGGACGAACTCGGAGGCCAACTCGCTGTCCACCGAGGAGAAGATCGAGCTGCTCGACCGCGTGGTCGCGGGCGGCGTCGATCCGGGGCGGCTCATGCCGGGCACCGGCTGCTGCGCGCTCACCGATTCGGTGCGGCTCACCGCGCACGCCATGAAGCTGGGCGCGGGCGGGGTGCTGATGCTGCCGCCGTTCTACTACAAGGGCGTCTCCGACGACGGGCTCTTCCGGAGCTTCGCGGAGGTGATCGAGCGGGTGGGCGACCGGCGGCTGCGCCTGTACGTCTACCACATCCCCCCGGTGTCCCAGGTGCCGATCACGCTCGGGCTCATCGAGCGGCTGCTCAAGGCCTACCCGGGCATCGTGGCCGGCGTGAAGGACAGCTCGGGCGACTGGAGCAACACGAAGGCGATGCTGGACGCGTTCGCGGCCGGGGGCTTCGATGTGTTCGCGGGCAGCGAGACCTTCTTGCTCGCCAACATGCGCGGAGGCGGCGCGGGCTGCATCAGCGCCACCGCCAACGTGAACCCCGGGCCCATCGCCAAGCTCCACCGCGAGTGGCAGACCCCGGAGGCCGACGCCCAGCAGGCGCGCCTCGACGAGATCCGCGGCATCATGCAGCGCTACCCGATGATCCCCGCGCTCAAGGCGGTGATCGCCCGCTACGGCGGCGACGGTTCCTGGGTCACGGTGCGCCCGCCCCTGGTGGCCCTCACCCCCGAGCAGCGCGCGGCGCTCGCGGCCGAGCTCGGGCGCGCCGCCTTCACCATGCCGGGACTGGGAGAGTAACGCCATGAACGAGCTGGCCGGTCGTCTCAATGCCCTCTGCGACGCGCTCCCGTTCCAGACGAGCTGGTACCTGAAGGACCTCACGAGCGGGCAGCGCGCCGACCGCCTGGGCGCGGTACCGGTCCCCTCGGCGAGCACGCGCAAGATCTCGATCCTGATGGCCGCGCTCAAGGCGGTGAACGACGGCAAGCTCGCGCTGGACCAGAAGGTCACCATCGAGGCCAAGTACCAGGACAACGACTCGGGCACCTTCCAGCACCTGACCCCCGGCTTCTCGATCACCTTCCGCGACGCGCTCGTGATGATGATCATCGTCAGCGACAACGCGTGCACCGGGCTGGTGGTGGACCTGGTCGGGCTCGGCGAAATCCAGCGGCTCTGCGAGGCGGTCGGCATGACGGGCACGATCCACCGCTTCGGCATCCCCCCGCGCCTCGGCCCCGACCACGCGCTCGATCAGGTCACGAGCACCACGCCCAACGACCAGGGGTTGCTGCTGGAGACGATCCTGAAGGGCGCGGCGGATCCCGCGGCGGCCGCGCGCATGGGCGTGACCCCCGCCCTCTGCCGGCTGGCGCTCGACATCCTCTCGTGGCAGAAGCTCAAGGCGCGCCTGCCCTCGCAGCTCCCGCTCGGCACCAAGATCGCGCACAAGACCGGCACCGGATCGCGCGGCTTCATGGACGCGGGCATCGTCTACCGGGGCGAGCGGCCGCTCTTCATCCTGACCGCCTACACCGACCGCGTGCCCGCCGCCCTGCCCGACGGCACGCCCGGCTTCACCGCGGCCAACACCGTGATCGGCCGCATGGCGCGCGTCTGCTGGGACGCGCTCGCCCGCTAGCCCGGCGCCCGACACGTGCCCGCCAAGAAGCCGAGCGAGCCGCCCGCGCCCAAGCGGGCGATGAGCATCCACGCGCATCCCGACGACCAGGAGTTCACGGTCGGCGGCACCCTCGCCAAGTGGGCGCGGGCCGGCTGCGAGATCGTCACGGTCTGCATCACCCGCGGCGGCGCCGGCTCCAACAAGTACACCCCGCTCGACATGACCCGCGAGGCGCTGGTGTCGATCCGGGAAGACGAGCAACGCGAGGCCGGCCGGATCCTGGGCGTGAAGGAGACGATCTTCCTCGACTACGAGGACGGCATGCTGGAGCCCTCCATCCCGCTGCGCCGCGAGCTGACGCGCCTCATTCGCCGCCACCGTCCCGAGGCGGTGCTGACCGGCGATCCCACCGTGCGCTACTACGGCACCACGTACATGAACCACCCCGATCACCGCGCCGCCGCCGACGTGGCCCTCGACGCGGTCTTCCCCTCCGCGGGCACGCGCCTGATCTTCCCCGAGCTGCTCGCCGAAGGCCTCGAGCCGCACGAGGTGCGGCAGGTCTACATCCACGGCGCGGAGCGGCCGGACACCTACGTGGACATCGCGGAGACCCTCGACGTCAAGGTGGCCGCCCTGCGCGCCCACAAGAGCCAGATGGGCGAGTGGGACCCTTCCGAGATGATCACCCAGTGGGCCGCCGAGCAGGGCCGGCGGCGAAAGCTGAAGGCGGCCGAGTCCTACCGCCGCATGATCCTGCAGGACCCCTGAGCGGCCGACCTCCCGTCCGAGGACGCCGGGTGGGGCCGTGGGCGAACCTGACACCCCCGCACCGTCTCAATGCTGGTCATCGTGTTTGGGCGCATGCCCCGAGTCTCCCGAGTAGCCGCGCAGCTCGTTGTAGCGCCGAACCTGTTGGCCGGTCAGCGCCGCGCGGGTTTCGAGATGGGTCCTGAGATGAACGGCACGAAGCTGACCTTGAAGGGTCGCGATCCGAGCCACTCGCGCCCGAAGATCCGCCTCATTGATACGCCCGGTCCGGAACTCGCCTTCCAGGCTCTGTTCCTCCCTGAGAATCTGACCACCCAAGCGCTGCGCATGCTGAGCCATGCTGTCAAACAGCCCTTGTACCGTCCGCAACTGGGCGGCCGTGAGGGGTAGCTGACCCGCTCGCGCGGCGTCGAGGACATGCCGGGGGCCGGGATAGCCGTTCAATTCGGCCGCACGCGCCAGCCCCATGCCACGCCCGTCACGAAAGTCGGCGATCTCCTGCTGGGTCAGCGCGCGTATCTCGCGGGCCGCTTGGTCGCGATACGGAGAGGTCAAGCCATCGGCCGCCATGGCTGACCCGGCCATCGAGAGCACGATCATCCCGACGAGTCTGAGGCGCATTGCGGGGCCGCTGGATTAGTAGCGCACCCCCGGTGACTCGCGCGCTTCCCCGCGGTCCGCACGCGCGAAGCCCTTCCGGTGGAAGTAGTTCGCGTTGTAGAACTCGAGGACGAGGTCGCCGTAGACCGCGGGCGGGTAGCGCGGCGGATCGTCGGGCCCGGTGCAGCTCGGCAGGCACTCGATGCGCGTGGCGATGTTGGGGCTGTAGAAGAACGCGATCGAGTAGCGGTCGGCCCCCGATTCGTTCAGCACCGCGTGGGGGGTCGAGAGGAAGCGGTCGTTCGACCACCGCTTCATCATGTTGCCCAGGTTGACCAGAAAGGTGCCCGGAATCAGCGGCGGCGCCAGCCATTCCCCGGACGGCAGCCGCACCGCGAGACCCGGCACCTCGGTCCGCGCCAGGATCGTGATGAACGAGTTGTCGGTGTGCGGGCCCTGGCCGAACTGCTCGTCGTCGGTCACGTCCTGCGGCGGGTAGTGGAGGAAGCGCAGGTTGATGTGCGCCTCGTCGGCGAAGAACGGGGCGAAGTGCTCCGCGGGCATGCCGAGGGCGCGGGCCAGCACCGGCAGCATGCGCTCCCCCGCGCCTTCCAGCGTCTTGAAGTAGGTCATCATCGCGGCCCGGATGCGCTCGTGCCCCTCGGGCCACTGGTTGCGGCCGCGCAGCGGCACCCCGGCCACCACGTCCGGGTGACCGGCGCCCCGATCGTGGCTGATGAAGAAGCTCTCGTTGTAGTTGGGGCGCGTGGCCTTGTGGATGGTGGAGGCGCCCTGGATGGACTGGTTCACGGCCAGGTAGCCAATATTGTTCTCGTTGAGCGCGAGGCGTCGCTTCTCTTCGTCCGGCAGCGCGTGAAGCTCGCGCGAGGCGGCGAAGGCCGCGTCCACCACCGCGTCGGGCACGCCGTGGCCGGCCAGGTAGAAGAAGCCCACCGACTCGCTGGCGTGCTTGACCTGGCGGGCGACCGCCTCGAGACCGCCCGGATCGGCGGCCGCGAACGCGGGCGCGAAGTCGATGACCGGGATGTCCCGGGTGGCTTCCTCGACGTTCTTCACCGCCAGGGACTTGAGGATGTTCATGACCGGGCTCGTCCTCCGGCCGGAATCGTAGCGCATCCCGAGGGGAAACGGAAATGACGCCGGCGGAGCGGAGGGACCGCCCCGCCGGCGGATGAACCGATCAGATCAGCAGGCCGGAACCGAGCGGAGATTCGCCTCGATCTTGTCCCCGACCTTGAGATCCTGCAGTGTCTCCTTCGAGGCCTGGAACTCGTGCGTCTTGCCGTCCGCTTCCGCCACCGCGACCTTGCCGCCCTTG
>DATFUK010000569.1:0-6177 GCA_035260865.1 Candidatus Methylomirabilota bacterium
TGCCCCGCCGAATCTCGGGGTCGAGAAGCTCCTGGCCTTGATGGAGTCCGAGGGGTTCGACTTCGACCGGCTCCGCGAGACCCTCGGCCGGATGCGAGGCCTGCGGGTGCACGTGGTGGGCGACACCATCGTGGACAGCTATTCAACCTGCTCGCTCCTGGGGGCCACCGCCAAGTCGCCGACCTTCAGCGTCAAGCATGAGCGCACCGAGATCTTCGCGGGCGGCGCCGCGGTGGTGGCCAAGCACGTCAAGGCGGCGGGCGCCGAGGTGTCCTTCTCGACCGTGCTCGGCAACGACGCGGCCAAGGACTTCGTGCTGAAGGACCTGGAAGAGGCCGGAGTGGTGGTGCACGGCTTCGTCGACCGCACCCGGCCCACGACCCAGAAGGAGCGGTTCTTCGCGGACGGCTACAAGATGCTCCAGGTCGACCGGGTCGACAACCGCGCGGTCTCGGACCGGGCGCTCCGGTACCTCAGCGAGTCGATGGCGGACAGCCGTCCGGACGTGGTGATCTTCAGCGACTTCCGCCACGGGATCTTCCGCTCGAAGAGCATCCGCGTGCTGCGGGAGCGCGTGCCCGACGGGGCGATCAAGGTGGCGGACAGCCAGGTGTCGAACCGCTGGGGCAACATCCTCGAGTTCACCGACTTCGACCTCCTGACTCCGAACGAGCGCGAGGCGCGCTTCGCCCTGGGCGACCAGGACTCGGTCGTCCGGCCGCTCGCCCTGCAGCTCTTCCGGCTCGCGCGGTGCAAGCACCTGATCCTCAAGCTCGGCGAGCGGGGCATCCTCGGCTACCGTACGCCCGGCCACATGCCTCGCGAGTTCTTCACGGTGGACAGCCTGGTGGACACCCTCAAGGACCCGGTGGGCGCCGGCGACGCGCTCCTCGCCTACGCCGCGCTCTCGCTGGCCGCCACCGGCGACATCGTGATCGCGTCGGTCCTCGGCTCGGTGTCGGCCGCCCTGGCCTGCGAGCACCAGGGCAATCGGCCGATCACCCCGGAAGAGGTGACCGAGAAGCTCAACCGGATCGAGAAGCGGGCCCACTTCGAGTGAGATACCTCCTGGTCGGTCTCGGCAACATCGGCGGCAAGCGCCGTGCGGTCCTGGGCGACCAGTGCGTGGCCACCGTCGATCCGTTCAATCCCGCCGCCGACTTTCGCCAGCCGGACCAGTGCCCCGACGACCGCTACGACGCGGCGATCCTGTCGGTGCCCAACGACGTGAAGGTCCGGCTCATGGAGTACTTCCTGACCCGCGGCAAGCACGTCCTCGTCGAGAAGCCCCTGATCCTGGACGCGGCGACCGGCGAGCAGCTCGGCCGGCTCGCCCGCGCCTCCGGGGCGATCTGGTACACGTCCTACAACTTCCGGTTCGAGCCGAACGTGGTGGCGCTGAAGCGTCACCTGGATGCGGGCGCGATCGGCCGGCTCTACCGGGTGCGGATGTTCTACGGGAACGGGAGCGCGGGCAACATCGTCGGCACCTGGCGGGACAGTCCCCTCGGCATCCTCGAGGACATGGCCTCGCACCTCATCGACCTCACTGGATTCGTCTTCGGACGCTTCGGGTGCGAGTTCCGGGTGTGGGAGCGTCACCGCCACGAGCTGAAGGGCTTCGACCACTGCCTGCTCGCGACGTCCGATCGCAGCGTGACCATCGAGTGCAGCTTCCTCTCCTGGAAGAACCGGTGGCGGATCGAGGTCCTCGGGGAGGAGGGAGCGCTCGAGATGAACGGGCTCACCAAGTGGGGCCGGAGCGAGCTCGTGATCCTGCGCCGCCGGCGTCCCAGCGGCGTGCCGGACGAGGGCCGCGAGATGGCCCACGGGCCCGACCCCACCTGGGCCGCCGACATGCGGCACTTCGAGGCGATGGCGGCGACCGGCGCCACCTCCGGTGAGAACGACCTGTGGCTGTCCCGGACCGTCCACGCGGCCGCGGCGGCCCCCCTGGAGGGTGGCGCGTGAGCTCCCGGCCGACCGGGTTCCTCGGATTGTCCCACCTCGGGATCATCTCGAGCATCGGCTGGGCCTCGCTGGGATCCCGCGTGGTCGCGGTGGATCTCGACCGGGCCCCGGTCGAGCGGCTCGACCGGGGCGAGCTCCCGGTGCACGAGCCCTCACTGCCCGAGCTCTTCGCGGCCGCGCGTGACCGCATGCGCTTCACCAGCGATCCGGCCGGCCTTGCCGAGTGCGATCTGGTCATCGTGTCGCGGGACATTCCGACCGACGCCGACAACGGCAGCGATCCGGGAGTCGTCGATCGCCTGATCGATGCCGCGATCCCCCACCTCCGGCCCGGGTCCACGCTGGTCCTGATGAGCCAGGTGTCGCCGGGCGCCACCCGCGCGCTCGCCGGACGCATCCACGCGCGCCGTCCGGATGCCGGCATCGCGGTCTACTACTGGGTCGAGACCCTGATCTTCGGCGACGCGGTCGAGCGGTTTCTCCGGCCGGAGCGGCTCATCGTGGGGGCCGCCGATCCCGGGCAGCCTTTCCCCGCGGCCCTGGACGAAGGACTCCGCCGGTTCGGCTGCCCGATCCTGCCGATGGGCTACGAGAGCGCGGAGCTGACCAAGACCGCGATCAACCTCTACCTCTTCGGCGCGGTGACCTACGCCAACACCCTGTCCGATCTCTGCGAGGCGGTGGGCGCCAACTGGTCGGAGATGGTGCCGGCCCTCCGGCTCGACCGCCGAATCGGGCCCGCCGCGTACATCCGGCCCAGCCTGGGCGTGGCGGGCGGGAACCTCGAGCGGGATCTGGTGACCCTGCGCGGCCTCGGCCAGCGGCACGGCGTCGACGTGGCCTACGTGGACACCCTGCTCGCGCACAACGCCCGCCGCTACCACTGGGTCCACCGCCAGCTCGAGCGGCGGGTGCTCGACGGGAACGCGAGCGCGGTCGTCGCGGTGTGGGGCCTCGCCTACAAGAAGAACACGCGCTCCACCAAGAACTCGATGGCGCTCCGGGTGATCGAGAACCTGCGGGGCCGCGCGGAGGTGCGCGCCTACGACCCGCTCGTGAAAGCGCCGGGCGCGGACGTGGCCGCCACCCTGGTCGAGAGCCGCGGCGCCGCGCTCGTCGGCGCCGACTGCCTGCTGATCCTGACCGACTGGGACGAGTTCGCCACGCCGCCCGGGGGCGGGTTTCGGGCCATGCGGCACCCGGTCGTCATCGACTGCGTCGGGGTGATGGACGCGGGGCGCGCCGACCTCCGCGAGGTGGAGTACGTGGCGATGGGCCGGGCGGGGCGCCGGTGAGCGAGCGGGCCGCGTTCCTCGACCGCGACGGGGTGCTGGTGGAGACGCTCGTCCGAAACGGCCGGGCCCACGCGGCGGTGACCCTGGATCAGTTCCGCATCTGCCCGGAAGCGCCCGAGCAGGTCGCCCGGCTGCGGGCGGCCGGGCTGCGCCCGATCGTCTTCACCAACCAGCCCGAGGTCGCGCGGGGCACGCTGAGCCCGGAGACTCTCGAGATCATGCACGCGCGGCTCCGCGACGCGGTCGACGTGGACGACATCCTCGTGTGCGTGCACACCGATCGCGAGGACTGCGCCTGTCGCAAGCCCCGTCCGGGCATGCTCCAGGCGGCGGCGCGGACCTGGGGCCTCGATCTGGCCGCCTCGTTCGTGGTGGGTGACCGGTGGCGGGACATCGACGCGGGACGGGCGGTCGGATGCTACACGGTGCTCATCGAGCGCCCTTACAGCGAGTGCCGGATCGCGGACGCGCGGGTGGCCGATCTGGCCGGCGCGGTCGACGCGGTGCTGGCCCAGATGGAGGACCTCCAATGAACTTCGTCGCCCAGTACCTGGCGGAGGCCGCGCAGGTGGCGGCCCGGATCGATCACGCGGCCGTCGAGAGCCTGGTGGACCTGCTCGCGGACATCCGCGACGGCGGCGGCCGGCTCTTCGTGCTGGGGGTCGGCGGGAGCGCCGGCAATGCCTCGCACGCGGTAAACGACTTCCGGAAGATCGCGGGCTTCGAGGCCTACGCGCCCACCGACAACGTGTCGGAGCTGACCGCCCGCATCAACGACGACGGCTGGGACACCGCGTTCGCCAACTGGCTCAAGGTGAGCCGGCTCGGACCGCGCGACTGCGTGCTCGTGTTCTCGGTGGGCGGGGGCGACCTGGTGCGGAAGGTGAGCATCAACCTGGTGCGGGCGCTCGAGTACGCCAAGACGGTGGGCGCCCGGATCGGCGCCATCGTCGGGCGCGACGGAGGCTTCACCGCCACCGTGGCCGACGCGTGCGTGATCATACCCACCGTGAGCGCGGAGCGGCTCACCGCGCACGCCGAGGCGTTCCAGGCCGTCGTGTGGCACATGCTGGTCGCCCATCCCCGCATCCAGGCCGCGCCGATGCGCTGGGAGAGCCTCACCCGATGAACCGGATGCCGGAGCGGGTCGTGATCCTGGGGGCCAGCGGCTTCCTCGGCCGGGCGCTCCACGCCCAGCTCGAGCGCGACGGGGTCGCGGTGGTGGGGCATTCGTCGCGCACGCTCGACCTCATTCGGGCCGACGCGCTGGCCGTCCTCGACGACGTGCTGGGGCCCGAGACCGCGCTGGTGCTCGCGTCGGCCTTGACCCCGGATCGGGGCCAGACCCCCGCCACCCTGCTCGCCAACACCACGATGGCGGCCAACCTGGCCGGCTACCTCGAGGGTCGCCGCCTCGGTCGGCTGGTCTACGTGGGCTCGGACGCGGCCTACGGCTTTGGCGAGGAGCCCATCACCGAGGACACGCCGGCGTCGCCCGCCGGATACTACGCGATCGCCAAGTACGTCGGGGAGCGCGTCATGGAGACCGCCGCCCGCGCCGGCGGCGTGCCGCTGCTCACCCTGCGGGTGACCGGTGTCTACGGGCCCGGCGATCCGCACGCCTCCTATGGACCGAACGCGTTCGCGCGCTCGCTGGCCCGTGACCGCAGCGTGCGCATCTTCGGGGCCGGGGAGGAAGAGCGCGACCACCTCTACGTGGACGACGCGGCCCGCGCGCTCGCGGGCCTGCTCCGGGCCGGCGCCGACGGAACCTACAACGTGGCCACCGGACAGAGTCAGGCCTTCGCGGAGGTGGTGAAGACGATCCGCGACCTCGTCCCCTACGAGGTCACGGTGACGAGTGCGGCGCGCAAGGGACCGATCACGCACCGCCGGTTCGACGTCGGCCGCCTGACCGGGGCGCTGCCCGATCTGCGCTTCACCCCGATCCGGGAGGGCCTCCGCGCGACCCTCGAGTTCTTCGGGGCAAGCCAGAAGGGCGGAGCGACCGCCAATGGCTGAGGTCGATCTCCTCGACCGTTACCCGCGCACCACCCGGAACATCTCGGCCCGCGCCGCCGCGGTCCCGGCCCAGCGCGAGGTGGCGAAGCGATTCGCCCGCGAATACTTCGACGGCGAGCGCGGCCAGGGCTACGGCGGCTACCGTTACGACGGGCGCTGGGAGCCCATCGCGGAGCGCATGCGCGACTTCTACGGGCTGCGGGCCGGCGATCGCGTGCTCGACGTCGGCTGCGCCAAGGGCTTCCTGCTCCACGACCTGCGCCGCGCGGTCGGGGGCGTACAGGTCGCGGGGCTCGACGTCTCCGCCTACGCGCTCGGCCACGCCATGGACGACGTCCGGCCCTTCCTCACCCGGGGATCGGCGGAGCGGCTGCCGTTCGCGGACAAGACCTTCGACCTGGTCGTGTCGATCAACACCCTGCACAATCTCGACCGCGCGGACTGCATCCGCGCGCTCGGGGAGATCGAGCGGGTGAGCCGGCGCCACCGCTACGTGCAGGTGGACTCCTGGCTCGACGAGACCCAGCGCGAGAAGTTCGAGCGTTGGCAGCTCACCGCGCTCACCTACTCGGATCCGGAGGGCTGGCGCCGTCTGTTCCGCGAGGCCGGCTACACCGGCGACTACTACTGGACCGTGACGGAATGACGGAACGGGACCTCAGGGAGGCACCATGAAGATCTTCGTCGACTCGGCGAACCTGGTGGAGATCGAGGAGGCGCTGGAACGCGGGTTTCCCGCCGGCATCACCACGAATCCGTCGATCCTCGCCAAGGAAGAGAAGGCGGACTTCCGCGAGCACATCAACAAGATCATCGAGCTCGTGCAGCGCTACGGCTACGACATTCCCCTGAGCGTCGAGGTCTTCTCGACCCGGCCCGAGGAGATGAT
>DATFUK010000570.1:0-9361 GCA_035260865.1 Candidatus Methylomirabilota bacterium
GCGTCGGCTCCCGCGCATCGCCTGTCTCCTCGTCGTTCTGCTGGCCCCCGCGGTCGCGGGGGCCGATATCCACGAGGAGTTTCGCGCCTGCATGCACGAGTTCTACCCGCGGCTCCCGAAGGAGGGCGTCGCGGAGAGCTGGACGGAAGCGCACACATGGTGTCTCAAGAGCGCGCGACAGTTCGACCGGCTCGGGCTCTACTGCCTGGGGCGCCACCATCAGTTCGCGATCGGGGTCGTGTACGACCGCATGCAGGCGGTCCGGCTCTTCGAGCGCGCGGAGGATCAGGGGGACGGGCAGTCGAAGTTCTTCGCGCGCTGGCTACGCGTGAAGGAGAACTGCGTCGGCTATCGCAACGAATGGGAGCGCGAGCGCTTCCTGTTCATCTGCGTCGAGCCGGTGGGACGCGCGTTCGCGTCCTTGCCGCAGCGCAACATGTGGCTCTCCGAGGAGCGCAACAAGTTCGAGCGCTCGCTCCGGCCGATCGAGGACGGCTTCGGCAAGGGCGCGTGCGGTGCCGCGGGCGGGTCGTGGGGCGGTGGCGGCTGTCAGGGCGACGGCGGCCGCACGTTCGACCCGATGCGGCAGGATCGGTACGGGCGTAACCTCTGGTGAGGGCGGCCTAGCGGCGCCGCTCGAGATCGAGATCGGTGCGGCGGAGCTGCTCGATCTGCATCCGGAGCCGCACCGCCTCTTCCCGCACGCGCCCCGCGTCTTCCTTGACGCGTACCGCATCGTCCTCGCGCGCGAGCAGCTCGGTGATGATCGTCCGCCACGCGCGCGCGTCGGCCTCGAAGTGGCTGTCGGGGTAGTCGGCGAGCAGGCGTGAGAAGGTCCGGTGCGCGGCCCGGTAGTTGCGGAGGCCGGCCGCCGGGTCGGTCTGCAGACGCCCGATCCCGTAGAGGGCGGCGGCGCCGGCCGGGTCGCCGGGATACTCGCGCAGCACGCGCTCGTAGGTGGCGTGCGCGGCCGATCCCTGGCCGCGCCGGGCCAGGTCGTCGGCCTCCGCGACCAGCCGATTGGCGGGACGCGCTGGCGCGGGCTCGCGTGGCCCCGCGGAGCTCCACGGGAACGGCCTTCCGGTGCTGCAGCCGGACGCGGCGACCAGCAGGAGGGGAGCGGCGACCCACCAGAGACGGCGGGCGCGGCCTCTCATGCCGCGGCCATCGCGATCTGCGCCTTCGGGATGGTCACCGTGAAGCAGGTGCCTTTCCCGAGCTCTGACCGCACGCTCACCGTGCCGCCGTGCGCCTCCACCAGGCCCTTCACCACCGCGAGGCCCAGGCCGGTGCCCGTGCGCGGCCCGTGTGCCTGGCGGTAGGGCTCGAAGATCCACGGCAGCGCGTCGGCGGGAATGCCGACGCCGGTGTCCTCGATGTCGAGATCGAGCCGGTCCGGCCGCTCCACCAGGCGGGCGCACACGGTCCCCCCGGGGGCGGTGAAGGTGAGCGCATTGCCGAGCAGGTTCACGACCACGCGCACCAGGCTGTGCTCGTCCCCCAGGGTCGTGAAGTCGCGGCCCTCCGCGGCCAGATCCACCCGGATCCGCTTCTCCTCGGAGAGCGGCCGGAGCTCGTCCAGGGCCCGACCGGCCACCTCGAGGAGGTTGGTGGGCTTGCGGTCCAGCGGCACCGCGCGCGCGCGCAGCCGCGTGAAGTCGAGGATCTGGTTGATCATGGCCATCATGCGGGCGGCGCTGGTCTCGATCAGGTAGGCGAAGCGGGCCTGCTTCGCATCGCCCGCGGCCTCGGCGCGCTCGTGCAGGCCCTCGGCGGCGAGACGGATCGACGACAGCGGGTTCCGCAGATCGTGCGTGATGTGCGAGAAGAATTCCTCCTTGAGCCGCTCCACCTCGCTCAGCCGCTCGCCCATCTGATTGAAGGCGCGGCCGAGCTCGCTGATCTCGTCGCCCCCCTCCACGCGCAGCGGGCCGCTCCAGGTGCCGGCCGCGAGCGACGTGGTGGCCGCGGACAGGCGGCGGAGCGAGCGCGCCATCCGGTAGGCGAGCAGCGCGCTGGCGGCCAGCGCCAGGACGACGCTCCCGCCGAGCGCGGTGCTCACCGCCCGCCAGGTCCGCGCTTCGAGCGCGCGGGCGCGCGCCTGGCCGGCGGCGAGGCCCGCCTCGGTCGCGGTGGTGATGTCGTTGAGCGCGGCCTCCGTGCGCTCGGCCGCCTCGCGCGCGGGCCCCTCCGCGATCAGCAGTGCCGCCTTCGTCTGGCCCCGCGCCACCAGCCGGCGCTCCTCCTCGACGTGGCCCTGGTACGCGCCGAACGCCTCGCGCGCCTGTCCGTGCGCGGTCCGCTCCCGCGCGTGCTCCAGGTACGAGCCGAGCCGGTCCAGGTCGCGGGTCACCCGGGCGGCGCGGTCGCTCCACATCGCGGCGTAGTCGCGATCCTGGAGCACGAGGGCCCGGGCCTCCAGGCGCACCAGCCCCTCCACCGCCTCGCGCAGCGCGCCCTGCAGGCGCAGCGCGGGCACCGCGCGGGTGGCGATCTCCTGGTTCGCGGTGACGAGCCGCTTGACCGTGAACAGGCTCCACACCGCGGTGCCGCAGAGGACCATGATGACGAGGGCCGAGACGAGGAAGATCTTGCTGGCGAGGCGCATCGGCCGGGCCTAGGGCGTGGCGGAGAGGAGCACGCGCACCATCTTCCGGACGATGCGCATCGCGAACGGTTTCTCCAGGATGGGGTCCGTGGTCCCGCGCAGGAACTCGGCGTGCTCCGCGGGATTACCGGTCATGAAGATCACCCGAGGCAGCTTCGTGGCGAAGCGGACCGGGAAGTGATGGCGGGTCTGGAGCGTCTCGTAGAGGGAGGGGCCGTCCACGTGCGGCATGTGCAGGTCGCTCAGCACCAGGTCGTAGGGGTGCAGCGCGAGCAGCGCCAGGGCCTCGCCGCCGTCCCGGGCCCCGTCCACCGTGTGCCCGTCGGCGCTCAGGGTGGTGGCCAGGAGGTCCCGGATCTGGTCGTCGTCATCGACGACGAGGATGCGCCTGGACGAGGGATCGGCGGGCATGCCCGAGAGCACTGCACCGACGGTGCCATGCCCAAGGACGTGAAAGCACGGGACCTTACAAGGCTAGCGTTCTTACCGAGTTACGAAACGCGCCCTCCACCTGACAAGGCCTGTCAGGTCAGCGCCTCGACCCGGTAGCGGGCGAAGAGCAGGTCCCGCTCGTGCTGGGGGACGGGATAGGGCGCGTAGCCGGTGGCGGTCCGCACTCGGGCCAGGGCGCAGGCCTCGTGCCTGAAGAAGCGCCCGACCGCGCGGAGGGCCCGGTGGGTCTCCGCGCGCCGGGCCCGGGCCCCGGCATGATCCACCAGGCGGAGGGCGAGCGCTTCCAGCACCTCGCGCGAGGTCCCGCGCAGCAGCGCGCTCCACGCCTCCGCGCTACCGGCGGCCAGGCGCCGGAACCCGCGCACATGGGAGTGCCGGGCCGCGCCCAGTCGGCGGCAGCGATGGCGCGGCACCGGGTGGCCGACGTAGCGCAGCAGGTCCATGAGGCGGAAGAAGGCCTCGCCGGTCACCTCGCGGGAGCGGAAGGCGCCGTGGAACGTGAAGGCCGGGAAGGCCTCGGGGGTGGTGGTGAAGCAGAAGTACGTCTCGCCGCCGTCGGTCGCGACGCCCACGTAGGGGTACAGGAACGGGAAGGCGCTCGCCACGTTCTGCGGCGGCCGCAGCGTCTGGATCAGGCGGATCTCGGTGAGCGCGGCGGCCAGCGGCGACTCGCAGACCTCCCAGGTGATCCGCGCCGCCGCCTTCACGAGCGCGCGGCGCTTGCGCTCCTTCCTCCGCCGCCCGGTGAGGCGATACTGTCCGAGGCGCCGGCGCAGATTCGCGGCCTTCCCGACGTAGAACAGCACCCCGTCGGCATCGTGGAAGCGGTAGACCCCGGGCGCGGCGGGCACCTCGTCGAGGAATCCGGCGCCGAACTTCCGATCGAAGAGCCGCACGCGCCTATCCTCGCAGGCCGCCCCGCGCCCCGGGAGCTTTTTCGCATGAGACCTTTCGCATAAGATCGGGGCCGTGTCCGTCACCGTGCGCTTCGTCGGGTCCGGCGACTCCTTCGGCAGCGGGGGCCGCTTCCAGACCTGCATCCTGGTGGACGGGCCGGGCTCCCGCTTCGCGGTCGACTTCGGCGCGTCGTCGCTCATCGCGCTGGCCCAGCAGGGGATCGAGCACAACTCGATCGACGCGATCGTGCTCACGCATCTCCACGGCGACCACGCGGCGGGGGTGCCGTTCCTGCTGATCGACGCGATGCTGGCGGCCCGGCGCACGCGCCCGCTCACCATCGCGGGCCCGCGCGAGCTCCGCGCGCGCATGGACGCGATCCGCGAGGCGCTCTTCCCCGGCTCGCACGCGATGACGCCCCGCTTCCCGCTCGATTGGATCGAGATGGAGCCGGGCCGGCCCCATCCGGTGCTCGATCTGGTGGTGACCCCCGAGCGCGCCCGCCACACCCGGGAGACCAACCCCACCGCGCTCCGCATCCAGGTCGGCGACAAGACCATGTGCTACACCGGCGACACCGAATGGACCGACGATGTCGCCCGCGCCGCGCGGGACACGGATCTACTGATCGCGGAATCCTACTTCTACGACAAGCCGGTGAAGTGGCACCTGAACTATCCCGACATCGTGGCCCACGCCGGCCGGGTGGGTGCCCGGCGGGTGATCCTCACCCACATGAGCCGCGAGATGCTCGCGCGCGCCGACTCGGTGCCCGAGGAGTGCGCCTACGACGGCCTGGTGATCAGCCTCTAGCCGCGCCCGCCGGCCCGTGGCGCCGGCGGCGGGCCAGCCGCACCAGGACGATGGCGGCGGGGCCGGCCAGGGTCAGCACCGCGAAGGCGGCGAGGGCCACGCCCCAGCCGTGGCGCTCGAGCAGCGCGCGCGCCGGCGCGCCGAGCGCGTAGCCCAGGGCGACGAAGCAGCCGGCCCAGACGATCCCCCCGAACAGCTCGAAGAGGAGGAAGCGCGGGTACGAGATGGCCCCGCCCCCGGCCATCGGCGTCGCGAAGAGCCGCACCCCCGCCACGAAGCGCCCGATCACGATGGCCAGCGCCCCGAAGCGGTCGAAGCGGGAGCGGGCCCGTGCCTCGCAGCGGCCGGAGGCGAGCGAGAGCTTGCAGTAGAGCGCGGTCAGCCGGTCGGCCGCACCCAGTCGGCCCGCCGCGTACCAGAGGTGGTCACCGACGACGGCGCCGAGCGCGCCCGCCGCGGTGAGCAGGGCCACCTGGCTCCAGTCGGTCGCCATGGCGGCGCCGGCGGTCACGAGCAGGACGCGGCCGGGAAACGGAAATCCGGTCGCGTCGATCAGAGCAGCCAGGAAGAGGCCGAGGTAAACCAGGCTCGCGTCGTGGAGCAGGGCGTCGAGGCCGGCCGTCCACGAGGCCATGCCTCCAGTATGAAGCTGGGCGCGCTAGATGTCGCCGAAGCCCGGGCGCACCGCGGGCTTGGCGCGCTCGGTCGGGCCTTGCTCGCGCTCCGCCTCATCCACGCTCGGCCAGGGGCCGGTGCTCTCTTCCGCGGGCGCAGTGAGCCACACGGTGGCCCGCTGTCCGGCCATGTAGGCGACAGGGCTCAGGAACACGACGGTCAGGACGACGACGGCTGCCAGTGCCATGAGCTTCGGGGTCATCGGTCCCTCCTCCTGCCCCGGGGTTGAGAGCAAAGGCCATTCCAGGAAGAATGGCCCTATTTTCCAAGGGGTTTTGGGTGTGTAGGCAATACAAGAGGCAGAGATTTACCCCTTGTGGCCCTCTCGTTCACCCAAGCTGGAAGCGCCTGGGACGGCCCTCACGCGCGCGGCTTCGACGACTCGTCCCGCGCCGCGCGGATCAAGGGGGGGTACGCGTACGTGGGCAGCGAGCAGCCCGGCGCGAGCATGAAGCCGGAGGCGCCGCCCGCCTCCAGCGCCCGCGCGACCTGCCCGCGCACGAGCCGGGCCGAGCTCTCCACGAACTTCACGTGGTCGAGGCCGGCCATCAGCGTGACCGTGGTGCGCCGCCGCGCCTCGGCGATGCTGGGGCCGCCGTTCAGATCGGCCCACGACAGGGCGTGGGCGGGGTAGTCCACGAGCCGGTCGAAGTAGAGGTGCTCGCCGTGCGCGTGCAGCACATGACACTCGCCGCGGCCCTCGATGGCCGTCAAGAACGCGAGATCGAACGGCCGCATGAAGCGCTCGTACTGTTCGAGGGTCAGGCTCTCGGTGGTGGCGGGGACCGAGAAGAAGATCCCCGCGGCGCCGCGGGCCAGGCTGGCCTGGGCGTAGCGGATCAGGTTGTCGTTGACCACCGCGAGCGCGGTCTCGAGCGCCTTCGGCTGCTCGGCCATCAGGACCGGCATCGCCTCGCGCACCAGGTTGCGCTTGAGTGTGTTCCAGGCGTTGAACACCGTGTCCACGAAGAGAGCCCGGTCGCGCAGCGCGCGGGCCACCAGCTCCACGGTCTGGAGTTGCGTGCCGAACGGGCTCTTGACCGGGTCGAAGGGCTGGAGCTTGCCCAGGTCGGCCGCGCTCGCGATCACCTCCATGCCCGCGGGCATGGGGTAGTCGTAGTCGTTCATGAGCTTGAGCAGGTCGAGGTCGTAGTGCTCGAAGAACTCCAGGTGCACCTGCGCGGTGCGCTCGGCGGGGGCGTGCTGGTTGCCGAAGTGATACCAGACGGTGAAGGGAGCCCGGTCCACCGGCTGGCCCGCCAGGGCGGCCCGCACGCGCTCGATCTTGTTCATGGGGACGCGCCCTTAGCGCGATTTCTCGCGGTCGATCAGCACGCGGCGCAGGATCTTGCCGGAGGCCGACTTCGGGATCTGGTCGATGAACTCGAGGTGCCGGATGCGCTTGTGCGGGGCCACTCGCTGCGCGACCCAACCCATGATCGCGTCCCCGGCGGTAGCCTTCGAGACGTCGTCCGGCTTGAGCACCACGTAGGCCTTGGGCACCTCGCCCGCTTCCTCGTCCGCCTTCCGCACCACCGCCGCGTCCATGATCGCGGGATGGGTGAGCAGCAGCGCCTCCAGCTCTGCGGGGGCCACCTGCATGCCCTTGTACTTGATCAGCTCCTTGGTGCGATCCACGATGAAGAAGTAGCCCTCGTCGTCCACGTAGCCCACGTCGCCGGTGTGGTACCAGCCGTCGCGGTCGAGGCAGTCAGCGGTCTCCTCGGGGCGGTTGAGATACCCCTTCATGATCTGGGGCCCGCGGATCCACAGCTCGCCTTCCTTGCCGACCGGCAGCTCCGCGTCCGAGCCCGAGCCCACCTCGACGATCTTCACTTCCGTGTTCGGCACGATCTTGCCCGCGGAGCCGGGCTTGAAGGGCTCGTCGTGGGTGGGGCTCAGGTGGGTGACCGGGCTCGCCTCGGTCATGCCGTAGCCCTGCACCACCGGGCAGCCGAGCTTGGCGCTGAGCGCGCGGGCCATCTCCTCGCCGAGCGGCGCCGCGCCCGAGAAGATCAGCCGCACGCTCGAGAGGTCGAACTGGGCCACCGCGGGGTGCTTCACCAGCCCGAGGACGATGGGCGGCACGAGCGGCAGGATCGTCACGCGGTACTTCTGCACGAAGGTGAGGAATTCCATCATGTCGAAGCGCGGCATGACCAGGATGGTGCCGCCCCCGGCCAGGCCCAGCATCATGATCACGACCATGCCGTAGATGTGGAAGAACGGCAGGACGGCCATCGTGATGTCCCGCTCGCCGAAGCACTCGAAGTTCCGCATGCCCTCGGCCTGGCAGAGATTGGCGACGAGGTTGCGATGCGTGAGCATCACGCCCTTGGGCAGGCCGGTGGTGCCGCTCGAGTACGGCAGCGCGACGAGATCCTCGGCCGGCTTCATGGTGACCGCGGGCGGCTGATCGCCCGCCTGCATGAGATCGGTGAAGGGCCGGGCGCCGTCCGCCGCGCCCAGGACGAAGATCTCCTCGACGTCGGTCTGGGCCGCGCCTTCCTTCGCCTTCTCGAGGAAGGGGGGCACCGTGACGAGGAAGCGCGCGCCCGAGTCCCGGAGCTGCTTGGCCAGCTCGTCGGCGGTGTAGAGCGGGTTCACGGTGGTGTTGATGCCGCCCGCCATCGCCACCCCGAGGAACACGATGGCGTACTCGGGCACGTTCGGGCAGTAGATCGCGAGCACGTCGCCCTTGCCGAAGCCCCGCCGGGCCAGGCCCGCCGCGGTGCGCCGGGCCCCGTCGGCGAGCTGGCGATAGCTGAGGGTGCGGCCGGTGGGCCCGTCGATGAGGGCCGGCTTGTCGCCGAGCCGGGCGGCATGGCGCAGCACGTAGTCGGTGATGGTCACGTCCGGAATGGTCACGCGCGGGCTGGTCGAGAGCATGGCCAGGTGAGACTAGCGGGCCGTCCGGCGGGGGTCAAGCGGCAGGTTCACGAGCAGGGCCTCGAGCGCGACCGGATCCACCGGCTTCGTGAGATGGGCGTCGAAGCCGGCCTCGGTCGAGCGCTGCCGGTCGCCGGACTGCCCGTAGCCGGTCACCGCGACCAGGAGCACGCCCGCGTCCCCGCCGGCCCGGATGCGCCGGGCCACCTCGTAGCCGTCGAGCCCGGGCAGGCCGATGTCGATGACCGCCGCGTCGGGCCGGAGGGCAAGGACCTGGTAGAGCCCGGCGAGGCCGTCGGCGGCTTCGTGCACCTCGTGGCCGGTTCGCGTGAGCAGGTGGCGAAGCATGTCGCGCGCGTCGTCGTTGTCCTCGACGATCAGGACCCGGCGCCGGACGGGCGAGCCGACCGGTCGCGGCGCCGCGTCGGCGGTGTCGCGGGGCGCCGGGCACCGGGGGAAGCGCACCGTGAACGCGCTGCCCCGCCCGGGCCCCTCGCTCTCCACCTCGATGCGGCCGTCGTGCAGATCCACGAGCCGCTTCACCAGGGTGAGCCCGATGCCGAGCCCCGGGGCCGGCCGGTGGAGCCCGGTGTGCCCCTGCACGAACAGGTCGAAGATCCGCGGGAGGAGATCGGCGGGGATCCCGGCACCCGTGTCCTCCACGCGAAGCGTGGCCTCGTGATCCCGGGTCTCGACGGCCACCGTGACCCGCCCGCCGGCCGGCGTGAACTTCACCGCATTGCCGAGGAGGTTGGCGAGGATCTGCTCGAGGCGGGTCTCGTCGGCCTCGATCCACGCCGCCCCGTCGGCCCGGACCTGCAGGCGCAAGGTCGGAGTGGTCGCGGCCAGGGTGGTCACCACGCGCCGCGCGAGCGCCGCGAGGTCCACCGGGCGCCGGCCGAGCGTGATCTTGCCGGTGGCGAGCCGGGTCACGTCGAGCAGGTCGTCCACCAGCCGGACGAGATGGCGGACCTGACGCGCGACGATCTCGCGGGCCTGCGCGCTCCGCTGGTCGCCCGGCTCGCC
>DATFUK010000571.1:0-4007 GCA_035260865.1 Candidatus Methylomirabilota bacterium
TGGCCATCCTCGGGCAGTTCGGGATCGGCGACACCTGGCTCACCAACTTCTTCGTGGTGAGCGTCGTCATGGTGGTCCAGGTCCTGATCGGCATCTACGGCTTCTACGCGATCCGCACCTTCGAGAAGTACACGGTGCCGATCACCGCGGTCATCATGGCGCTGATGAGCGTGCTCGCGTGGACCCGGCCGGGCGTGGTCAACTGGGGGCTCACCAGCACGCTGCCGCCCGCCGCCCACTTCGCGATGCTGACCCTGCTGATGACCGCGATCGGGGTCGGCTGGGGGATCTCCTGGGTCACCTGGGCCTCCGACTATTCCCGCTTCGTCCCCCGTCACGTGTCCTCGTCCTCCGTGTTCTGGCACAGCTACGTGGGCATGTTCGTGCCCACCGTGTGGCTCGCCATCCTCGGCGCCACCGTGGCGAGCACCACCATGGACACCGATCCGGCCAAGATGGTCAGCGCGGTCTTCGGCGGGGTCACGAGCATCCTGGTGCTCCTGCTCGTGCTGCACGGGCCGATCGCCACCAATATTCTGAACGTCTACTCGGCCGCGCTGGCCGCCCTCAGCATGGGGCTCCGGGTCTCGCGCACCGGGGTGGCGCTGATCGCGGGCGTGGTCGGCTACCTGGTCACGATCTACTTCCTCTTCCAGCCCTCGTTCGCCAAGGCGTTCGACAACTGGATGATCAGCCTGCTGCTCTGGATGAGCCCCTGGGCCGGCATCGTGCTCGCCGACTTCTTCATCGCCCGCAAGGGCCGGATCGACGTCGCCGCGCTCTACCAGGAGCCCGAGCGGAGCGCGTACGGCGACGTGAACTGGGGCGCGATCGTGGCGTTCGTCGGGGGCCTCGTCGCGGGCTGGCTGGTCCAGGACGGCCTCGTGCCCGCGCTCCAGGGCCCCATCTCGACCAAGCTGCTCGCCGGCGCGGACCTGAGCTGGCTGGCCGGCATCGTGGTGGCGGGCGGGCTCTACCTCGCCCTCGGCCGACGGACCGCGCCGGTCGCGGCGGCGGGGGTGGCCCGGAGCAGCCGCTAGAAATGGACGAGTTCCTGCGGGCCGCGATCGAGGAGGCCGAGCTGGGCTTCTCCGAGGGCGGCATCCCGATCGGCTCGGTGCTCGTGCACGAGGGGCGCGTCCTCGGGCGCGGCCACAACCGGCGCGTGCAGAAGGGCAGCGCGATCCTCCACGGGGAGATGGACGCGCTCGAGAACGCGGGCCGCCAGCCGGCCCGCGTCTACCGCGCGTGCGCGATCTACACGACGCTCTCGCCGTGCGCGATGTGCAGCGGGACCATCCTCCTCTACGGCATCCCGCGGGTGATCGTGGGGGAGAACCGGACCTTCCTCGGCGAGGAAGACCTCCTGCGCGGCCGGGGCGTGACGGTGCAGGTGCTGGACGACGCGCGCTGCCGGGACCTGATGACCCGGTTCATCCAGGCCCACCCCGCCCTGTGGGCGGAGGATATCGGAGAGTAGCTCAGTCCTTCCAGGGCAGCGGCGTGCTCTCGCTCCACGCGTCGGGCCGGATGCCGAACGCCTCGATCATGCGCTGCCAGCCGGACGCCACCGTGAGCGCGGCGCCCAGCTCGAGGATCTGCCCCTCGTCGAAGTGCCGCCGCAGGAGCGCGAAGAGCCCGTCGTCGACCACCGGCCGCTCACCGCTCAGGCAATCGGCGAGCCGAAGCGCCGCCACGGTGCGGGCGGGCAGATCGGCCCGATCGAGGTCGCCCAGCGCCTCCTGGACCTCCCGCTCGCTCAGGCCCTTGCGCACCAACGATGCGCTGCGCGCGAGGCTTCAGTGCACACACTGGTTGCCCTGGGCGAGCCGGATGCGGCACAGCTCGACGAGGCCCGGCTCGAGGCTGGAGCCGCCGGCGTAGACGAAGGTGACCCAGCTCAGGAACAGGTCGAGCACGGCGGGCCGGCGGGCCAGCGTCAGGAAGAGATTGTCGTCCCGGTAGGCCTTGGCGAGCCAGACGTCGAGCCGGCGGCGCAGGTCCGGATCGAGGCGCTCGGGATCCGCTTTCGGCAGGCGACCGTGCTCGTTCGGCACGACGAGACCTCCGCGGGAGAATATCGACGGCCCAGTCTAGCACGGGCTCTTGACAGCCTCGTGCGCCCTCTCGTACGTTCATCTCCGATGGCCAAACCGCAGCGACGTCGACGCAAGGGGGCGCCCGCCCCCACCGCCACGCTGCGGGCGCTACGCGAGAGCGAGACGCGCTATCGCGTGCTCGCCGAGCAGTCGAGCCTCGGCATCGTCATCCACAAGGACTTCATCATTCGCTACGCGAACCCCGCGCTGGTTACCCTCTTCGGGTACGGGCGGATCGGGGAAGTCATCGGACGCGATCTGCGGGGCGTCCTCGCGCCGTCCGATCGACCGCGCACCGAGGGATACCCCACCGGGCGACGGCAGGGCGAGCCGGTGACGCCCCGTTACCGGTGCCAGGCCGTTCGCAAGGACGGCACCCGTCTCTGGGTCGAGGTCACCGCTTCGGCGGTCGCCTGGGGCGGCGAGGCGGCGGTCCTGGCCACGGTGGCGGACTTCACCGAGCGCAAGCGCAGCGAGGAGCTGGCGGGCGACCAGACGCGCCTGGCCCAGATGATCGCGCGCGGCGCCCCGCTCCCCGAGCTGCTCGAGGCGCTGGCCCGCATGATCGAAGGGCATTCCGACGGGATGCTCGCCTCCATTCTCCTGCTCGACCCGGACGGCGTGCACCTGCGGCACGGGGCCGCGCCGAGCCTGCCCGCCAGCTACACCAGCGCGATCGATGGGCTCGTCATCGGCCCCGACGTCGGCTCCTGCGGGTCGGCGGCCTACCTGGGTGAGCCGGTCGTGGTCTCGAAGATCGACACCGACGCCCGGTGGGTCGCCTTCCGGGAGCTCGCCCTCGGCCACGATCTCCGGGCGTGCTGGTCGACACCGATCAAGTCGTCGGAGGGCCGGGTCCTCGGCACGCTCGCGCTCTACTACCGCGAGCCGCGAGAGCCGGGCCTCTGGGAGCTCACCCTCATCGACGTGGCCACGCAGCTTGCCGCGATCGCGATCGAGCGGGAGGCCATCGCGCTGCGCTCGGTCGCGCACCTGGCGAACGCGGCCGCGCACGAGATCAACAACCCGCTGACCGTCATCCTGGGGCGCTTGAGCATGCTCGCGGACCGAGTGCCCGCCCAGACCCCCGAGCACGCGTGGGTGAGCAGCGCCCTCGGGGCGGCGATCCGCATCCAGGGCATCATCGGCCGGATGCACGAGATCACCCGGCTCGAATACATGCCGAACCAGGCCGAAAATCTCCCGCCGACCCTGGACATCCGCAAGTCGAGCGAGGACAGCCCCCAGCCCCCGCCCGCCGGTCGGTGAGGCGCGGCGCCAATCGCTGGCACGCCCACCGCGGTGGCAGTAGGCTGCTTTCCATGGCGGCTCTCGCGACGGCGGCGCTCCTGGCGACCCTCCTGCTGATCCCGGTCGTGGGTCGGGCCGACGACCGGCTTCCCGGTTCGGGCGAGCGGTTCACGCTGCTGGAGCACGTCCAGGTCGTGGGCTCGTGCTTCGAGGACCACGTCGGCGAGCCCGCGTCGTACGCCGGCTTCGTCGACAAGTGGCGCGACGGCAAGAAGAACCGGGACCTGCTGCACGGCTCGGTGGCCAACTTCGATCGTCCCGACGCGGCCGCGAAGTACCATCCGCCCGCGGCGATCCAGTTCGGTGAGGTCGGCGCGGATCGGCTGGGGGGAACCCGGCTGGTGCTGAAAGGGCTCACGAGCGGGGACCGCCCGCGCGCCGCCACCTGCACCCTCGACGTCCGGAATCGGGAGCGGTCCGCGCGGGCGAGCGCGATCCCGATGACCGCGCGACACACACTCGGCGGCGCCGCTCTGGTCATCGGGGTAGTGGCGGGAGTGCGGCTGACCCGCCACCAGGTGCGCCACACCGCGGCTCCGCTGCTCCTCGGCCTGGCCTTGCTGCTCCAGCTCGTCTCCCTGCTGCTGCCGTAGCCGG
>DATFUK010000572.1:0-3503 GCA_035260865.1 Candidatus Methylomirabilota bacterium
CCCGCCGAGCCGGCGCTCGGCTGGCCGCGCCGGCTCCACTGGATCGCGCTCGCCTTCGTGCCCTCGAGCCTGCTGCTGGGCGTGACCACCTACATCACCACCGATCTGGCCGCGGTGCCGCTGCTCTGGGTCCTGCCGCTCGCGATCTACCTCCTCACCTTCATTCTGGCCTTCGGCCGCTGGCCGCGCCTCCTCCACCGCGCGGTCGTCGCGATCACCCTGCCCCTCGTCCTCGTGGTGATCTTCCTGATGGTCTCGTCGTTGCCCGAGCGCATCTGGGTCATCGTGCTCTGGCACTTCGGCCTGCTCTTCGTGATCGCGCTCGCGTGCCACGGCGCGCTCGCCCTGGACCGGCCCGCCCCGCGCCACCTGACCGAGTTCTACCTGCTGATCTCGGTGGGCGGCGTGCTGGGCGGCCTCTTCAACGCGCTGCTGGCCCCGGTGATCTTCTCCTCGCTGATCGAGTACCCGCTGGTGATGGTGCTGGCCTGCGTGCTCCTGCGGGCGGGCCGCGGCGACGCCGGGCTCGGGTTCGGCGCCGGGGCGCTGCGGGCCGCCGCGCTCGTGCTGCTGGTGGCGGCCCTCGCCCTCGTGCTCTACTCGGAGTCGGCCACCCTCCGCGTGGACTTCTCGTTCCTGGCCCGCGTGCTCGACTGGAGCAGCGTCCAGGTCGGCGACCGGCTCGATCCGATCGAGCGGCCGCTCAACAAGGCGCTGATCTACGGCCCGCCCCTGCTGCTCGCCTGGCTCCTGCGGCGCCGGCCGCTCCACCTCGGGATCGCGCTCGCCGCGGTGCTGCTGGTGTCGGGTTACGTGGACGCACGGAATAACGACCAGATCCGCCAGAGCCGCTCCTTCTTCGGCGTGCTCCGCATCTCCCGCGATCGGGATCCGAAAGGCTACACCGAGCTGCGCCACGGCACCACGCTGCACGGGCGGCAGAGCCTCGAGCCGTCCCGGCGCGCGGAGCCGCTCTCGTACTACCAGCCGAAGGGCCCCATCGGCCAGCTCTTCGCCGAGCTCGACCGGCGCCCGGGCGCGGTGCACATGGCGGTGATCGGGCTCGGCACCGGCACCCTCGCGGCCTACGCGAGGCCCGGCGATCGCGTGACCTTCTACGAGATCGACCGCCTCGTGCGCGACGTGGCGCTCGACCGGCGCTACTTCACCTACGCGGCGGACGCACGCGACCGCGGGGCGAGCCTGCGCCTGGAGCTGGGCGACGCGCGCATCCGCCTGGACGCGGTGCACCGGGAGCGGCCGGAGGAGCGGTACGACGTGATCCTGGTGGACGCCTTCAGCTCGGACGCGATCCCCGTCCACCTGCTCACCCGGGAGGCCCTGCGGCTCTACTTCGACTTGCTGGGGCCGCGCGGTATCGTCGCGCTGCACATCTCCAACCGCTACCTGCGGCTCGAGCCGGTCGTGGCCAACCTGGCGGTGAACCGCGGCTACGCGCGCCTGCTCCAGCACGGCGACACCGGCGACGTGCGCGGCGGGGTGGAGGCGAGCTGGGTCCTGCTCGCTCGCCGCCCCGAGGATTTCGGCGAGCTGGCGTCGGACTCGCGGTGGACGGTGGCGCCGCTGGACCCGGAGCCCGCGGTCGGCACCTGGACCGACGACTTCCACAACCTGCTGTCGATCTTCAAGTGGTGAGGAAGCGCCGGCGGCGGCGCAGGATCTCGCGCGCCGCGTTCCAGCCGGGCGAGCCCATCACCCCGCCGCCCGGGTGCGCGGCCGCCCCGCAGAGGTAGAGGCCCGCCACCGGGGTCTGGTAGCCCGCGTGGCCGGGCACCGGGCGCAGCGAGAAGAGCTGGCCCGGCGTCATCGCGCCCTGGAAGATGTTCCCGCCGGTGAGCCCGAAGACCCGCTCGATGTCGAGCGGGGTCAGCACCTGCCGCGCGAGCACCGAGCGGCTGAAGTTGGGCGCGTACTCGTCGAGCAGGGCGAAGCACCGGTCGGCGAAGGCCTCGCCGATCTGGTCCCAGCCCGGGCCGCGGAGCGCGTAGGGCGCATACTGCACGAAGATCGACATCAGGTGCCGGCCCGGCGGGGCTACCGTGGGATCCACCACCGAGGGGATCGTGCACTCGAGCACCGGCCGCTCCGACGGGCGGCCGTACTTCGCGTCGTCGTACGCGCGCTCGATATAGTCCAGATCGGGGCAGACGTGGATGGTGCCGCGGTGCTGGGGCCCGGGCGCTCCGCCGGGACACGCGGTGAAGTTCGGCAGCTCGCTCAAGGCCACGTTGATCTTGAGCGAAGCGCTCTCGTACGAGATGCGCGACACCGCGTCGCGGAAGCCCGCGGGCAGCGTGTCCGGGTCGAGCAGCCGCCGGAAGGTCACGTTCGCGTCGGCGTTGCTCGCCACGATGCGGGCGCGGCATTCTTCCCCGCTCTCGAGCACCACCCCGGTCGCCCGGCCGTCGCGGACCGTGATGCGGGCCACCGGCGCCTCGCAGCGGATCTCCACGCCCAGGTCGCGGGCCGCGCGCGCGAGGGCCTGGGTGAGTCCGCCCATGCCGCCGCGCACGTAGCCCCAGACGCCGCGCCGGCCGTCGGTCTCGCCCATCACGTGATGGAAGAGCACGTAGCCGGTGCCCGGCGTGGACGGGCTCGCCATCGCGCCGATGATCGCGTCGGTGGCCAGCGTGGCCTTGAGCTCGGTGGATTCGAACCAGCGATCGAGGATGGCCCGCGCGGGGCCGGTGAGCAGCTCGACCGCCTCCGAGGCCCCGTCGCCCAGGCGGGCGAACGCGCGCCCCAGTCCCAGGAGCCGGAGCAGCCCGCGCGGGCCGGGACGCAGCAGATCGGGCGGGGTCATGCCGAGGGTGGGCTCCACGAAGGCGGCCACCCGCTCGAGCATGGCCTCGTACTCCGGATAGCGGGCCGCGTCGCGCGCGCTGAACTTGGCGATCTCGGCGCGCGTGAGCCCCGCGTCCGGCCCCAGGGTGAGCGAGCGGCCGTCGGGCAGCGGGGTGAAGGACGAGGGGCTGCGCGGGAGCACCGCGAAGCCGTAGTCGCCCAGGCGCAGATCGCGGACGATCTCCTTCCGGAAGAGGCTGTTGACGTAGGCCGCGGTCGAGACCTTGAAGCCCGGAAAGGTCTCCTCGGTCACGCAGGCCCCGCCGACCAGGTACCGCCGCTCCAGCACGAGCACGCGCAGCCCCGCGCGCGCCAGGTAGCACGCGGTGACGAGCCCGTTGTGCCCGGCGCCGATCACGATCGCGTCGTGCGCGTTCCCTCGCGCCCCCGTCACTCGATCACCTGGTCCGCGCGGAGCAGGAGCGACTGGGGGATCGTCAGGCCGAGCGTCTTCGCGGTCTTGAGATTGACGATCAGCTCGTACTTGGTGGGCTGCTCGATGGGCAGGTCGCCGGGCTTCGCGCCCCGGAGGATGCGATCCACGTAGACCGGCAGCCGCTGCGCCCGGAGCTCGACGATGTTCGGCCCGTAGGCCATGAGGCCCCCCGCCTCCGCGACCTCCCGGAAGGGCGCCACCG
>DATFUK010000573.1:0-5294 GCA_035260865.1 Candidatus Methylomirabilota bacterium
TGACCCGGCTCCTGCCCGCCGAGACGCACGCCTTCCGCGGGCCGGTGCCCACCCAGATCGTCTCGAGCGAGGAGTATTTCCCGACACCCCAGACCGCCGCGCAGCGGGAAGTCGAGGCGCGGCTCAAGGCCCTGGGCGACGAGCTCGGCGCGCGGCAGGGCGTGAGCCGCCGCGCGTTCTTCCGCACCGCGGCGGGCATGGCGGCGGCCTACGTGGCCATGAACGAGGTGTACGGGCCGCTCTTCGCGGCCACCCGCGCGGAGGCGGCCGACAAGGACATGGCCGCGGAGCGCGCGAAGGCGCTCGCGGGGCAGTTCATCATGGACACCCACACCCACTTCTTGAAGGACGACA
The DNA here is from genome assembly GCA_035260865.1 of Candidatus Methylomirabilota bacterium. Lineage (GTDB taxonomy): Bacteria > Methylomirabilota > Methylomirabilia > Rokubacteriales > CSP1-6 > CAMLFJ01. The sequence continues at coordinate 355 of DATFUK010000573.1, forward strand.
CGCGCCTCACCGGGTTCGTGCGCATGCGGGAGGCGGTGGGCCGCGCGGGCTGAAACCCGGGTCTCGCGGGCCGGCCGCAGACCATCGAGGACCTGAAGTTCGACAACTACTTCACGAAGGGCTGCGCCGGCTCGAGATCCCCGAGGAGATGCAGAAGAAGTACGGGTTCGCCCCGCTCGGCCCCGCCGACGGCCCGGTGAAGATCGCGGTCTTCGGAGAGAACGTCGCGCGGCTCTACCGCTACGACCGGCGCGCAGAGCTGGCGGGACCGAGCCGCCTCGCCGAGCTCAAGGCCGAGTACGAGCGCCCCGGGATCGGCCGCAGCAACCGCCGCTACGGCTACGTGGTGCGCAGCGGAGCCGGGGCGGGCGTCGAGCGTCCGGCTCAGCGGCTTGGCGCGGGGCCCACCCACACCCACGTGTACGGGTAGTCCACCCCGTTGCCGTGGCGCGCCCAGCGTCCCGTCGGCAGCGTGATCTCGGGCGCGGGCTCGACTCGCGGTGTCGGCACGTAGACCAGGCTCGGCGGCGCCGGGACGACCACGTAGACGGTGGGCGGCGGAAGCACGACCACCGGCGGCGCGGGCGGGAAATACCCACCGCCCAGGCAGCACCCGAAGAACGGATGCAGCCGAAGAGTCGGCCGGCCCGGTCGGTGATGCGGTCCGGACATCGAGCCCGGGTCGCCCCGACGGTCGTCGGCCCACGCGCCCGCGGACCCCAGCACGAGCAGGGCGAGCGCGATCAGTGCGAGCCGGGTGAGGCGGTACATGCTCGCAGTCTACTCCTCCTCCCGCTTGACAACGAGCGCGCGCGGCGGTTTCCTTGAATCCGACGGACGGTGAGGCGCCGCCGGCTGTCGTGCCGTTAACCTAGAGGGAGATCAGGAGATGGAGAACACGCCACCCGACTCGCACGGCGCGTCATCGGGCGTGGTTCCGGCCTGATGGCGCGCGACCTCAGCTAGAGAACGACAAGATCCCGGCCCATGGTCGGGACATGCCGCAGGCATGAGCCTGCGCGCGAGAAACCGTAGGCCCGGGCGGCGGTTCACCGGTTCCGCCGCCCGGGCCGCTTCTCTCACAGCGCAGGCGGAGGACGACGCGGCATGGCGCAGTGGGACCAGATCACCGTCGACGGCTCCCCCATGCGTCTCTACGTCGGGATGCCGAGTCTCGGCCGGGCCTTCCCGGCGCTGATCGTCGCTCACCACGGCCCTGGCGTGGACAAGTTCATCGAAGACCGGGTGGAGCACTTGGCCCAGCAGGGCTACCTGGCCATCGCCCCCGACCTCTACCATCGCCAGGAAGAGGGTGGCGACACGCTCACCCGCATCGGCCGTCTCCAGGACCCGGAAGTGATCACCGACGTCAACGCCGCGGTCAACTACGCGAGACGGCTGAAGGACACGCAGCTCGGCGACGTCGGCATCATCGGCTTCTGCATGGGCGGGCGGGTGGCCTACCTGATGGCGGCTTCCAAGCCGGTGTTCAAGGCGGCCGGGGTGTTCTACGGCGGCAACATCATGAAACCCTGGGGCAACGGCCCGACGCCGTTCGATCTGACCCCCTATATCCACTGTCCGATCGCCGGGTTCTTCGGCGCGGAGGACGCCAATCCGTCACCGGAGGACGTGGACCGGATCTCCGCCCAGCTCGACCGGTACCGCAAGCATCACGAGTTCCATCGCTACCCGGACGCGGGCCACGCCTTCCTCAACTTCACCAATCCCGCCACCTACCGGGAAGGGCCCGCCCGCGACGCGTGGGACAAGCTCATCCCGTTCCTGCAGCGCACGCTGCAGACGAGCCGCCAGCCGCGCCAGCGCCCGAGCTGACCCGAGGTCAGGCCGCGGTGGGCGTTAGCTTTGTTGGGGGGGTTTCGCCCCGCCGCGCGGGCGGCGGGGTGAGCGGGTAGCCCTGGAGCACGTCGTAGAAGACCTGGCACCAGGGGCAATCCACGCCACCGTCCATCGCCGCACAGGTGCAACGGCCTTCGAACTGGGTGGCGATCTTCGCCGCGTTCTCGCGAACGTTCATGATCGGCCTCCGTTGATTTAGACCGTAGCCCCGGCTTGCGACAGCGTGATGGCAGCCGAGCGAAGAAATCATGGCTTTCATGGCAAGCAATCGCGATGCCACGGGTAGGGTTCCGCCAAGGTGGCTACAAACAAGCGGGTGACGACCGCGTCCGGCCGGCGGTCGGGCGTTTCTACCGGGTCGAAGCGGGACGGAACGCGGCGTGCTCGGCGGTCCAGCGCTTCAGCAGCTCGGGATCAGGCGTCTGGGCGATACCTGGCACTCGCGAGGTGGCGACCTCACCCCGGCCGCTCAGCACGATCTCCGGCTTGCCGAGATCGTTCGTGTAGAAGTACGAGGACGGGAAGATGTCGCCCGCGTAGGTGAAGTTGGGCAGGGTGGCCAGCTCCGCGCAGATGGCCCCGCCGATCGCGCTCTCCAGCATTCCCCCCACCCAGCAGGGGATGCCGTGCCGGGCGCACAGGGCGGCGATCTCGCGGGATTCGGTCAGCCCGCCCACCCGGGCCATCTTGATGTTCACGACCCGGCAGCTCTTCAGGCGAATGGCCGCCTGGACGTGGGCCAGGCTCTGGGCGCTCTCGTCGAGGCAGACCGGCGTCTCGATCCGTTGCTGGAGATCCGCGTGATTGACCAGGCTCATGCCGTCGTCGGCCAGGGGCTGCTCGATCATCGCGAGCCGGAACTGGTCGAGCTTCCGGAAGAGCTCGGTGTCCGCGGGCGTGTAGGCCGCGTTGCAGTCGATGTGAAAGGTGAAGTCGGGGAACGTGGACCGCACCGCCTCCACCATGAAGAGATCCCAGCCCGGCCGGAACTTGAGCTTGACCCGGGGGAAGCCCGCGTCGATCGCGCCCTGGATCTTCTCCATCAGGAGGTCGAGCGAGTCCTGGATCCCGAAGTCGGCGCCCACCGCCACGCGATCGGCGGTCCCGCCGAGGGCGCGATGCAGCGGGAGGCCGCGCCGCTTGGCGTCCAGCACCCACCAAGCGATGTCGAGGGCGGCCCGCGCGAACTGGTTGCCCTTGATGAAGGCCAGCCGGTCCAGCAGGTCCTGGGCGGTCTCGATGTCCTGGCCGATGATGCGCGGCACCATGTGCTCGCGCAGGGTGTGGAAGACGGCCGGGGTGTGCTCGGCGGAGTAGGCCGGGATGAACGGCGGGCAGCTCTCGCCCCAGGCCTCGTGACCGCCACCCTCCATCCGCACCAGGATGGTGTCGGTGACGGACTGGTCCGCGTAGGACGTCTTCCACACGAAGGCCAGCGGCAGCTTCATCCAGTAGACGTCGATCGCGTCGATCTTCATGGGGTCGCCCTCAGCGCGCCCGCGCCACGATGAAGAGGCGCCGGAAGGGAAACAGCGTCCGCCCGTCCGCCCGCGGCGGGTACGCACGGGCCACCAGCTCCGCGTAGCGCGCCTCGAAGCGGCCCCGCTCCGGCTCCGCCAGCGCGTCGAGCAGCGGCTTGAGCCAGGAGCCCTTGGTCCACTCCTTGACCGGATCGGCGCCCTCCAGTATCTGGAGGTACTCCGTCTCCCAGATGTCGAGGCCGGCCGCGCGCGGCGCGAGGGCGTCATAGTAGAAATCGGGATCGGCCACCGGCGCCGGCCGCAGCAGGGGCTCGAGCGTCGCGCGCCACGGTCCGCCGCGCGCGGTCTCCGAGATCAGGGTGTGCGACGGCGCCCCGAAGTTGCGCGGCATCTGGACGGCCAGCACGCCACCGGGAGCGAGGGCCGCGAGCAGCGCGGGGAAGAGCCGCTCGTGGCCGGTGAGCCAGTGGAGCGCCGCGTTCGAGTAGATGAGATCGGCCGGCCGCGACGGGCTCCAGGTGGCCAGGTCCGCCTGCTCCCAGGTGATGGCGGGCGCGGTGACCGCGGCCTTGGCCAGCATGGCCGACGAATCGTCCACGCCGGTGACGCGCGCCTCCGGCCAGCGCTCCTTGATCAGGCGCGTGACGTTGCCGGCCCCGGCGCCCAGGTCGTAGACCTCGCCCGGGTGCTCCAGGGCGACGCGGTTCAAGAGATCGATCGCCGGCCGCAACCGGTGGTCGGCGAACTTCAGGTACTGCGCGGGATCCCAGGCCACGCGACATGATAGCACCGGGCCTGCCCCGCCCTCCGTCCCGCGGCTAGCGTGGCGTGCCGGGACTGCCGAGGAGGAATCTCGCCTCCGCGAAGGCTTCCATCGCTTCCTGCGGGAGCCCCTGACGCGCTGAGAGCTCGCCGAGCAGGAAGTGAAGCGTGGGCTCGTCGGGTCGCCGGGCGAGCGCGTCGGACACGACGAGCCGCGCATCGTGAAGGAGACCCTGCCGCGCCAGGAACCCGGCCCGCAGGACGGCCGCGGTGGCGGCGGATGGGCCGTTGGGGAGCGCCGCGTCCATCTCCTGCAGGTCGTGCTGGATCGTCCGGGCATAGGCCGGGTCGACGATCTCGAACCACACTTCCTGCGGCGGACGCCAGGTCGGGAGGAGCTGGAACCGGTACCGGACACCGGCCACCAACCGGGGCGCGTCCTTCGGGTACTCGAACCGGGTCCCCGCCAGATCGGCACGCTCGAGCACCACCTCGTCGGCGCGCGTGACGATGCGAACCGCGTAGCGCGACGATGAGCTGCCGCGCCACTCGAAGACCAGGGAATCCGGAAGGACGAGGCCGTTACGGGGTGTGAGGATCACCGGAGGCCTCACGCCGGCCCGGGTGCCAAGGTTGCCGGACGGCGTGTCCTTCGACGTCGTCGAGAGAAAATCGAAGCTCGCCTCGAGGATCATCAGTCCCTTGTGGAGCCGGCCCCGCGCGGGTGGCGGCGCCGTGACCACGAACGGGGAGGTGGACTCGTCCACCCTGACCGTCCCGCGCCCGCCGCTCAGGACGACGACGACCCACGCCGCGACGAGGAGGGCCCGCAGCACG
>DATFUK010000574.1:0-2947 GCA_035260865.1 Candidatus Methylomirabilota bacterium
CGAGGCGGGAGACGTCGCGCAGCTCGCGCAGGTTCTGCGGCGGAATGCACTCGAGCCCCATCTTGAGCATCAGGTTGGGGATGATCGAGACGAGGTTCGCGTTGCCGCAGCGCTCGCCGTAGCCGTTGATCGTCCCCTGCACGTGCCCGATGCCCTCGCCCACCGCGGCCAGCGAGGTCGCCACCGCGCACTCGGTGTCGTTGTGCACGTGGATGCCGAGCGGGGTCTCCGCCTTCACCGCGCGCTTGACCTCCTTGATGATCGCGGTGACTTCCCGAGGCAGGCTCCCGCCGTTGGTGTCGCAGAGCACGAGGCAGTGGGCCCCCGCGGCCTCCGCGGCGAGCAGGGTCCGCATCGCGTAGTCCGGGTTGCGCCGGTAGCCATCGAAGAAGTGCTCGGCATCGTAGATGACCTCCTCGAAGTGCTTGAGGAGGTACGCGACCGAGTCCGAGATCATGGCCACGTTCTCCTCGAGCGTGGTGTTGAGCGCCGAGGTCACGTGGAAGTCCCACGCCTTGCCGAAGATGGTGACGACGGGCGGACCCGCCTCCACCAGCGCCTGGAGGTTCCCGTCCTCCTGCGGCCGCACCCCGGGCCGACGGGTGGCCCCGAAGGCGCTGATCTTCGCGCTCTTGAACACCGCGTCCTGCACGCGCTTGAAGAACCGCAGGTCCTTGGGGTTCGACCCGGGCCAGCCGCCCTCGATGTAGTGGACGCCGAGCTGGTCCAGGCGGTGCGCGATGCGCACCTTGTCCTCCATGGAGAAGGCCACGCCCTCGCCCTGGGTGCCGTCGCGGAGGGTGGTGTCGTAGATCTTGATCTGGCGCGACATAGGGGCCGTATCATCCCGCCGCCGGCTGGCGGGTGTCAAGTTATGCTCGGAGCCGTGATCGCGGCCCTGATGGCGGCGGTGGTGCTCGGAGCGGCCTTCGTGAAGGGCGCGATCGGCTTCGGCTTCCCCACCCTCGGCACGCCCCTGCTGAGCCTGGTGGTCGACGTCAAGACCGCGGTGGTCGTCCTGATCCTGCCCAACATCGTGATGGACGGCATCCAGTTCGCCCGGCGCGGCACCCCGCTCGCCACGGTTTCCCGTTTCAGCGTCCTGCTCGCGACGGGGGCCCTCGGGGTGATGCTGGGCACGCGCGCGCTGGTCGTCCTGTCGCCGCGCGCCACCACGCTGATCCTGGGCGCGGTCGTGCTGTGCTTCGTCGCGCTGAACGCGACCGGATCGGCTCCGCGCGTGCCCGCGCACTGGGAGCCGTGGCTCTCCGCGCCCGCGGGCTTCGTGGCCGGCGTGATCGGCGGGATCACCAATGCGCCCGCGACCCCCCTCGTCCTCTACTTCCAGGCCATCGGGCTCTCGAAGCACGACTTCGTGTCCTCGGTGGCCTTCACGTTCTTCTTCTACAAGCTGGTCCAGCTCGGGGCGGTGAGCTGGTACGGGCTCCTGCCCTGGTCGCTGCTCTGGCCCTCGATCGCGCTGACCGCGGCGGGGCTGGCCGGATTCGCGGTGGGCCTGCGCGTGCAGGATCGCCTGGATCAGCGCGCCTTCAACCGCGCGGTGCTCGGCTTCCTCGCGCTGCTGGGCGCCTGGCTCCTGATCCGCAGCCTCTGGTGAGGCGCGCCCGGATCAGGTTGGGCGCATGGTGTAGGTCCAGCACTCCCCTTCGAGCAGCGTCACGCCGTCCTGGTTGGTGATCACCGCGCGGAGCTGGCAGACCGGCTTGTCGGGCTTGAGCGACAGCACCTCGACCTCCGCGGTCACCGTGTCGCCGAGGTAGGTCGGGGCCAGATACTTGAGGGACTGGCTCATGAACACGGTGCCCGCGCCGGGCAGATCCATCGCGACCAGCGCGTTCAGCATCCCCGCCGCGATGCCGCCCTGCGCGACCAGCCGGCCGAATCGGGTCCGCGCGGCGAAGTCCGCGTCGAAGTGCAGTGGGTTGCGGTCACCGGTGAGCCGCGCGTAGAGCTCAACGTCCTCGGAAGTCACGGTCTGGGTCCGGCGCGCGCGCTGACCGACCTCGAGGCCGAGCGGGCCGATCTTCGGCATCGGAACGCGGGGCCGCTACACGACGCCGGCGGCGCGCAGCTTCTCGACCCGCGCCTTGGGCATCCGCAGCAGCCCGGTCAGGATCGCGTCGGTGTGCTGGCCGAGCAGCGGCGGGGCCAGCGTGGCCGCGCCCGGCGTGTCGTGCAGCCGCACCGGCACGCCCATCACGGTGATCGGCCCCGCCTTCGGATGCGGCAGCGAGACCATCATGCCGCGCGCCTTGAGATGCGCGCTCTCGCACACCTCGGCCACCGACTTGATGCGCCCGGCCGGCACCCCCGCCTTGTCCAGTCGCGCGAGCCACTCGTCCGCGGGGCGCGCGCCCAGGATCTCGTTGAGGAGGGGGACCAGGATTTTCCGATTCGTCACCCGGTTGGCCTCGGTGTCGAAGCGCGGATCCTTGATCAGATCCTCGCGCTCCAGCGCCCGGCACGTGCGGTCCCACAGCGAGTTGTTGGCCACGCCCAGCGTGATGTACACGTCCTGCGCCTTGAAGACTTCGTACGGCACGATGGACGGGTGCTCGTTGCCGCGCCGGGCGGGGCGGCCGCCCGCGTTCAGGTAGAGCCCGGCCTGGTAGGTGAGCAGCGAGGCCATCACGTCGAGCATGCCGATCTCGACCTTCTGCCCGCGCCCGGTCTTCTCGCGGCTCAGCAGGGCCAGCGTGATGCCCTGGGCCGCGGCCATGCCCGCCACCAGGTCGCCGATCGAGTTGCCCACCTTCACCGGCGGGCCGTCGGGGAACCCGGTGATGTCCATGACGCCGGACTCGCCCTGCACGATCAGGTCGTAGCCGGGCCGGTGCGCCTCGGGCCCGCTCTCGCCGAAGCCGGAGATCGAGCAGTAGACGAGCTTCGGGTTGGCCTTCCGGAGGGCCTCGTAGCCGAAGCCGAG
>DATFUK010000575.1:0-3420 GCA_035260865.1 Candidatus Methylomirabilota bacterium
CTCCCCGCGAAACCGTATCTTCTGCGCGTTGCCGAAGCCTCAACGCGGTCCGTCTCGTGGCCCCATCGAGAGCCCACGCGGCCAAGCGAGTCAGCGTGTTTCGCGGGGAGCCCCCCGCCTCCCCCCGCTCCACTGCCGCGCCGCGATTTTGTGTTCGCCGACGTTTGCCCTATGCTCGAACGGGTGAGCACCGATCCGCGGCGACCGCTGGTGGCGTACTTCTCGATGGAGTATGGTCTCCATGAGGAATTCCATTCGTATGCGGGAGGCCTCGGCGTGCTTGCCGGCGACTTCATGAAGTCGGCCGGTGATCTTGGGTTGCCGGTGGTGGGGGTCGGGCTGCGGTGGGGACAGGGGTATACGTCGCAGCACATCGGAGCCGACGGGTATCCCCACGACGAGTGGACGGATCAGAAGCCCGATGTGCTCACTGACACTGGCGCACGCGTCCGGGTGCGGGTCGCGGCCCGTGAGGTCGAGTGCCGCGTCTGGCGTGTCGGCCGCTACGCGATCGCCCCGCTCTACCTGCTCGAGCCCACCGATCCGCGGGACCTGTGGATCACTCGACGGCTCTACGACCCCCGGCCGGACTGCCGCGTGGCGCAGGAGATGCTGCTCGGCATCGGCGGGGTGCGCGCGCTCCGCGCGCTCCACCTGCCGGTCGAGCGCTACCACTTCAACGAGGGGCACGCGGTCTTCGCGGGCATCGAGATGATCGCCGACCGCATGGAAGCGGGGCAGACGTTCCGGGAGGCGTGGCTGGCCGCGCGCGAGCGCATCGTCTTCACCACCCACACCCCGGTCCCGGCGGGCAACGAGGTGCACCCGCTCGCGGACCTGCGGCGCCTCGGCGCCGGGTGCGAGCTGGTGCCGAGCGAGCTGGCCGAGATCGGGGGCGATCCGTTCAACATGACGGTGGCCGGCCTGCGCCTGGCCCACCTGTCCAACGCGGTGGCGCAGCTCCACGGCGAGACCGCGCGCGCGATGTGGGCCCACGTCAAGGGGGCCGCGCCCATCATCGCGATCACCAACGGCGTGCACGCCGGGACCTGGCAGGACTCGCGGATCCCCGCGGCGCTGGCGAGCGACGAGCGGCTGCTCGCGGCCAAGCGCGCGCTCAAGACCGAGCTGCTCGCGGAGGTCCGGACGCGCACCGGGGTGCGGCTCGATCCCGCCGCGCCGACCATCGGCTTCGCGCGGCGCGCCGCCACCTACAAGCGGCCCGACCTGCTGCTGCGCGATCCGGAGCGCTTCGCGGCCCTGGTCAAGCGGCACCGGATCCAGGTTCTCTTCGCGGGCAAGGCGCACCCGGCCGATCACGAGGGCAAGGCGGTGATCGCCCGGCTGGTGGCGGCGCTACGCCAGTGGCCCGAGAGCATGGCGTTCCTCGAGGACTACGACATGGCGCTGGGCCGCCTGCTCACCCGCGGCGCCGACGTGTGGCTGAACACCCCGCGCCGCCCGATGGAAGCGAGCGGCACCTCCGGGATGAAGGCGGCGATGAACGGCACCCTCAACCTCTCGGTGCTGGACGGCTGGTGGCCCGAGGGCTGCGAGCACGGCGTCACCGGCTGGGCCATCGGCGACGACACCTCCCCGGCGGATCCGGACCCGCGCGACCTGCGCGCGCTCTACGACACCCTCGAGGGAGAGGTCCTGCCCGCCTTCGCGGATCCCGCGCGCTGGGCCACCATGATGCGGGCGTCGATCCGGATGGCGGGAGAGCGCTTCAGCTCGGATCGGATGGTGAAGGAGTACTTCGCCCGCCTCTACGCGCCTACGGCTGCGGAGTCGCCTCGACCCGGAGCGTGACGGAGCGCGTGGCCCCGAAGGTGGGGATCAGCACCGAGTGCTTCCCCGCCCCGCCCGCCACCACGATCATGATGTCGGTCCACTCCCGCGCGAGCGGGGCCAGCGTCTCGGGCGGCCGGTCCTTGAATCCGGCCGGATGGATCACCGCGAAGCGCTCCAGGTTCGACCGATCGAAGCGCGAGAGCGGCACCTGCGCCCGCTCCCAGAGCGCCCGCTTGAAATCCGCCTTGCTCCAGCCCCCGCCCGCCACGGTGGCCGCGTGCTCCGGCCCGAGGATCACCAGCGGCTCGCCGCCGAGGTAGACGTTGTTGGAGCCGACGGTGGCCGCGGTGCCCGCCACCGTGGTGAGGATGCCCTCGGGAGTGGACGAGCCGTGGTCGTTGATGTTGTGCGGGCTCTCGGAGGCGCACACCGTCACCGTGCTCACCTCCGCCGCGAACCCGCGCTCCACCGATAGCGGCTCCCACGGCGACGCGGCCGCGTTCTCGGCCACGCAGTAGCTGTACTTGCCGGGATGACCCTGGGTCGCGCGGTCCTCGCTCCCCGGGCGCGCCCCGCCCGTGTTCTGCAGCACGAGCCGCAGCGCACGCCCGATCACCGCGTTGGCGCGGTGGCCCTGCCCGAGCGCATTGCCGGCGCCGTTGATCCCGAGCCGCGCCGCGATCGGGCCGTTGACGATGATCAGCGGCGAGCAGGGATGCGTGGTGGTCTGGATCGCCTGCAGGTTGAACGCGGGCTGGGCCACCGCCTCCACCGCGGCCAGGATGACCGGGAAGTGCTCGGGCAGCGCGCCGGCCAGCACCGCGTTCACCGCCACGCGCTCCACCGTCGCGCGGCCGAGCCGCGGCGGCAGGATCGCCACCAGATCGCCCGCGGGCCGGCCCGCGCCGGCGAGCATGGCCGCGACGCGCTCGGGGGTGGCCGGGATCATCGGCAGCCCGTCGCCCCAGCCGCGCTCCATCATGAAGCCCTGGAAGGCGAGCAGGTCGTCCGGCGCCGGGTGCCGGGCGGCCGTGCCCTCCGCGGCCCCCGGGCCGGCCCCCGCCGCCGCGCGGCGGGTGAGCGCGGCCATCACCGCGTCCACCGCGTTCAGCGCCTTCTCCGCGACGAGCTTCTCGGCGACGCCGCCGATGGGGTGCGGCACCGTGACGATGCCGAGGTCGGGCAGCCCCTTGGCCTTCGCCTCGGCGAGGGCGAGCGGGCGGAACTCATGCGTGCCCAGGACGACGGCGGCGATCCCCCGCCCCTCCAGCTGCGTGGCGTCGTGGATACTCCACGACGTGCACGACCCTCAGTCGGCGGAGGCGGTGAGGACGGCGCCGCACTGGGCGGCGATCTCGTCGAGGACGGCGGTGGTGGCGCCGATCGAGGCCCCGGGCTTGCGCCAGATCTTCACGTCGCGGGCCCCGACCTGCTGGGCGAGCGCGCGGGCCACGCCTTCCAGCAGCACGCGGGCGTTGGGCTTCGAGTTGTCGAGCACGCCGATGACCGCGCCGGCGAGCGAGGCCGGGCGCGGAGCGAGCGTACGGGACGTGGCGGACGTCGAGCCGACCGGGTCGAGGATCTCCATGGCCGACATCATACCGCGCCCCGGCGGCCGGTTTCCCG
>DATFUK010000576.1:0-2698 GCA_035260865.1 Candidatus Methylomirabilota bacterium
GACGGCTTCACCCTCGCCGACCTCGTCTCCTTCAACGACAAGCACAACCTGGCCAACGGCGAGAACAACCGGGACGGCACCGACGACAACGGCTCCTGGAACTGCGGGGCCGAGGGCCCGACCGCCGATCTCGCGATCACCGCGCTGCGTGAGCGGCAGATGCGCAACTTCCTGGCCACCCTCTTCCTCTCCCAGGGCATCCCGATGCTGGTGGCCGGCGACGAGATGGGGCGCACCCAGCAAGGCAACAACAACGCCTACTGCCAGGACAACGAGCTGTCCTGGGTGGACTGGCCCCCCGGCGAGACCGGGCAACGCCTGATCGACTTCACCCGCCGGCTCATCCGGCTCAAGCACGCCAATCCGGTCTTCCACCGGCGCATGTTCTTCCACGGGCGCCGTATCCAGGGTTCGGCGGTGAAGGACCTCGCCTGGTTCCGCCCCGACGGGCGGGAGATGACCGACGAGGAGTGGCAGAACAGCCTGAGTCGCTGCCTCGGGCTCCGGCTGGCCGGCGACGCGATCGAGGAGGTGGACGACATGGGCGAGCCGATCGTGGGCGACACCTTCCTCATCCTGCTCAACGCCCATCACGAGCCGGTGCCCTTCGTACTGCCCGCGCACGAGACCCGCGTGAGCTGGGACCCGGTGCTCGACACGCGCGACTGGGACGGCGACGTCGAGCGCCCGTCCCTGCGTACCGGCGAGCAGTACATGCTCGAGGGCCGCTCCCTCGCGGTCCTGCGCCTGCTCCGTCGCGCGCAAGGAGCGCCCGCCCGATGAACGACTCGCCCGAATTCGACTCCGAGCTGCACCGCACCGCCCTGGCCCAGCTCGATCGGGTCGCGACCAAGCTCGCGCTCGACTCCGACATCCACGAGCGCCTGCGCTTCCCGCGCCGGGCCCTCGTGGTCTCGGTGCCGATCCGGATGGACCGCGGGGACACCGAGGTGTTCATCGGCTACCGGGTCCACCACAACACCGCCCTCGGCCCCACCAAGGGCGGCCTGCGCTACGACCTCGGAGTCAACCTGGGCGAGGTCACCGCGCTCGCGATGCTGATGAGCTGGAAGTGCGCGCTGATGGGCCTGCCCTACGGCGGCGCCAAGGGCGGGGTGCGGTGCAACCCGCGCGAGCTCTCCCCGCGCGAGCTGGAGCACCTCACGCGGCGCTACACCACCGAGATCATCCACATGATCGGCCCCGATCTCGACATCCCCGCCCCCGACCTCGGCACCGACGAGCAGACCATGGCGTGGATGATGGACACCTACTCGATGACCCAGGGTAAGAGCGTGCCCGGGGTGGTCACCGGCAAGCCGATCATCGTGGGCGGCTCCGCGGGGCGGCGCGAGGCGACCGGGCGCGGCATCGTCTTCGTGCTCTACCAGGCGGCGAAGAGCCTGGGCCAGGAGCTGCGGGGCAAGAAGATCGTCATCCAGGGCTTCGGCAACGTGGGCAGCGTGGCCGCGCGGCTGCTGTGGAACGACGGCTGTACGATCGCGGGGATCAGCGACGTCAAGGGCGGGGTGTGGAATCCCGCCGGCCTCGACGTCCGCCAGCTCCAGGACCACGTGACCCAGACCGGCAGCGTGGTCGGCTTCCCGGGCGCCGAGCCGGTGACCAACGAGGCGATCCTGGAGCAGCCGTGCGACGTGCTGATTCCGGCCGCGGTCGACTCGGTCATCCACGCGCGCAACGCCGACCGCATCAAGGCCCACATCATCGCGGAGGCCGCCAACGGGCCCACCACCCCCGAGGCCGACGAGATCCTGCGCGACCACGGGGTGACCGTCATCCCGGACATCCTGTGCAACGCGGGTGGGGTGGTCGTGTCGTACTTCGAGTGGGTACAGGGCCTGCAGTATTACTTCTGGAAGGAGAGCGAGATCATCGCGCGGCTGCAGGAGATCATGGCGCGGTCGTTCACCAGCGTGTGGCGCACCGCCCAGAAGAGCGGCGTGGATCTCCGGACCGGCGCGCTGATGGAGGGCATCAGCCGGGTGGCCGACGCCCACGTTTCCCGCGGCCTGTACCCGTAGCCGGCGCCGGAGCGGCGGCCGCCGGCGTCGCGTGGATCGGGGGCCGCCGCAGGGCCCACCAGATCCCCGCCGCCGCCACCAGCACCCCGGCCACGCTCGCGAGCTGTCCGACCCGCAGCGGTCCGATCCAGAAGCTGTCGAGCCGCAGCGCCTCGATGAAGAACCGGCCCACCGAGTAGAGCCCGACGTAGGCGAAGAAGACCGCCCCCGGATACCGCCCGACCCGCGGCCGGATCCACCACACGAGCAGCGCGAACACGAGCAGGTTCCACAGCGACTCGTAGAGGAACGTGGGGTGGAAGAAGTCGACCTGCCGGAACTCGGGCGGACGGTGCGTGGGCGAGATGTAGAGCTTCCACGGCAGATCGGTGGGAGCCCCGAAGGCCTCCTCGTTGAAGAAGTTCCCCCACCGGCCGATCGCCTGGCCCAGGATCATGCTGGGCGCGATGACGTCGAGGGAGCGCAGCACCGGCACGCCCCATCGCCACGCGAGCAACGCGCCGACCAGCGGGCCCACGATGAGCCCGCCGTGCATCGCGAGCCCGCCTTCCCAGACCGCGATGATCTTCCACGGGTACCGGCCGTAGTAGTCCCAGTTGAAGACGACTTCGTACAGCCGCGCGCCCACCAGGCCCGCCACCACCGCCCACTGCGCG
>DATFUK010000577.1:0-6815 GCA_035260865.1 Candidatus Methylomirabilota bacterium
GACCGCGAGCAACGCGAAGGGGATCTTCTCGCGCCAGACCGGCCACGCCCGGGCGCTCCACCAGTCGTGGAGGTGGGGGCCGAGCCGCTTCAGCGGATAGATATCGAGGATGAGCAAGGCCAGCGGCAGGCCCATCACGATGGACTTGGACGCGAGCGCGAGCGCGGCCGCGCCCAGCGAGACCCAGCGCCATCCGGTCCTCACCTCGGCTGCGCGCTCGTGCGTCTTGAGGTACGCGAGGATCGTCAACAGGAAGAACAGGCCCGACGTGAGGTCGCGCCGCTCGGTGATCCACGCGACCGACTCCACGCGCAGCGGGTGCAGTGCGAAATAGAGCGCGGCGACGACGGCCCCGAGGTTGACGGTGCCGGGCTCGGCCGACCGGATCGCGAGCCCCAGCAGGCGCCGCGCGACGAGATAGAAGAGCGCGGCGCTGGCTGCGTGCAGCAGGAGACTCGTGAGGTGGTAGCCGAACGGGTTCATGCCCCACATCGCGAAGTCGGCGCCGAGGGTCAGCCAGGTCACCGGGATCCAGTGGCCCATCACGCTCGCGCTCAGCATCCAGCGGAGCTGCGGCCACCCGAGCCCGCGGTAGTACGGGTTCTCCAGGAAATTGATGGGGTCGTCCCAGTCCACGAAATCGGCGTGGAGGACCGGGGTGAAGACCACGGCGGTGACGAGGGCGAGCACGAGGGGCGCAGCCCGCCAGGCGGGACGCAACATCATGATCAGTCTAACCGAGCCGAAAAAGCATCGACCCCTAAAATCGACCGGGCGACAATGGATTCGCGATGCGGAAGCTCCCCGCCGCCCTCCTTCCGGCCGGCATCTTCCTGGTGACCTGCGTGGCGTTCTGGCCCGCGCTCCAGGGGGACTTCACCTGGGACGACGACGTCAACCTGGTGGCGAACCTCAGGTTCCGGGGGTTCGAGGCGAGCCAGATCCGGTGGATGTTCACCAACACCCTGATGGGCCACTACATGCCCTTCACCTGGCTGAGCTTCGCCCTCGACCACGTCCTCGGCCGGATGGACCCCTGGGGGTATCACCTCGCCAGCCTGCTCCTGCACGCGGCCAACGCGGTCCTCGTCTACCTGGTCGCCCGCCGCCTGCTGACCGTCGTGCTCGGGACCACCGTGGATGCCCGGGCGGGAGCGGCCCTGGCCGCGCTGCTCTTCGCACTCCATCCCCAGCGGGTCGAGTCCGTCGCGTGGATCTCCGACCGCGCGACCCTGCTGTGCGCGACCTTCTATCTCCTCGCGGTCCTGGCCTACCTGCGCGCGACCGGCTCCGTGGACGGGCGCCGCCGGCTGGCGTGGGGGTCGGCGTCCCTCGTGGCCTTCGCGGCCGCGCTCCTGTCCAAGGGCATGGCCATGACCCTCCCGATCACGCTGCTCATCCTCGACGCGTACCCGCTCCGGCGATGGCGGGCGGAGTGGCCGCGCGTGCTCCTGGAGAAGCTCCCCTACGGTGCCCTCGCGCTCGCGGGGGCCGTGGTGGCCGCGTGGGCCCGGAGCCGGGGGAGCGAGTTCACCGACTATACGGGCTACGGGATCGCGGCCCGCATCGGGCTGTTCGCCTACAGCGTTTGCTTCTACCCCTTGAAGCTCGTGTGGCCCGCCGATCTGTCCCCGCTCTACGAAGGGCCCATCCAGGTGAGCCTCCTCGATCCTCGCTTCCTGGTGCCGCTGCTCGCCCTGCTCGCGGTCACCGGCGCGCTGCTCGCGCTCCGCCGCCGCGCTCCGGGGGCGCTGGCGGCCTGGGCGCACTCCGCGGCCTTCGTCGCGCCGGTGAGCGGCGTCCTGCACTCCGGCGTCCAGATGGTCGCGGACCGCTACAGCTACCTGGCCCAGCTCGGATTCGTTCTCCTGGCCGGCTACGGGCTCGTGCGGTTCCTCGAGCTCCATCGAGCGGGTCGAGTGGAGCGCCGCGCGATGATGATGGCGGGCGGCGGGATCATGCTGACGATCTGCGCCCTCGCGGCGTTGACGTGGAGCCAGAGCTACGTGTGGCGAGATTCGGAGACGCTCTGGCGATGGGCGGTGGAGCTCGATCCGCGCTGCTCACGCTGCCACAACAACCTCGGCGTGGCCCTCATCCACCATCGGCGAGACCCGCAGGGCCTCGCCGAGGCGGAGAAGCATCTCCGCCAGGCCGTCGCGCTGAGGCCCACCTACGCCCTGAGCCACCTCAACCTCGGCAGCGTCGCGCTGCTCCGCGGGCGCTACGTCGAGGCCGAGGCGGCCTTGCGCGGCTTCCTGCAGCAGCAGCCGGATGCGCCGGAAGGGGCCGAGCGGCTCGCGGTGCTCCACATCTTGCAAGGACGTACGGATGAGGCGATCCCGCTCCTGCGCCGCGCCCGGGGTATCACGCAGCCCGACGGCGCTCGACCCGATCTCGCGACCGCGGTGACGCTGATCCGCGATGGGGAGACCCTCCGCTTTCTCGGCCAGGCCTTGCTCGAACAGGGCCGGGCCGACGACGCGGTGCTGCCCCTCGCGCGCGCGGTGCAGCTCTATCCCTCCGCGCCCAGCTTCCGATTCTGGCTTGCGCACGCGTATCGTGGGGCGGGCCAGGTGGCACTGGCCGACGGGGAATTCGCCGCGCTGCGCCGGCTCAATCCCAAGGCGACCGCGCCGACCGCGGTCCGCTAGTCCTCGACCTCCGCGCCGATCGCGCGGGGCCTCAGCGGGCCAGGTGGCGCTGGAACGCCTCCAGGGCGGCGGTGCCCACCGCGGTGTCCTGCTCCCCGTTGCCGCCGCTGATGCCGATACCGCCGACCACGTCGCCGTCCACCTCGATGGGGAAGCCACCCACGAAGACCGCGAAGCGCCCGGGATACATCGCGTGGATGCCGAAGGCCTCGTTGCCGGGCAGGGCGGGCCCGGCGGGGGGCTGGTTGAACTTGTGGGTGGCGCGGCGATGCCCGGCGGCGGTGAAGGCCTTGGCGGTGGCGATCTCCACGCCGGTGATGCGCGCCCCGGTCATGCGGTGCAGCGCGATCGGGTGCCCGCCGTCGTCGCACACGCAGATCGTCTCGGGGACCCCGATCTCGCGCGCCTTCGCTTCGGCGGCGGCGAGCAGCACGAGCGCGTCTTCGAGGGTCAGCCGCTTGACCGTGATCACGGCAGCTCCACGAAGATCGCGCCCGCGTCCACGCGCACCGGATAGACCGGCACGCTCGCGCCCCGGCCCGGGAAGAGGCACTGGCCGGTGCGCACGTCGTACAGCCAGCCGTGCCAGGGGCACGCGAGCCGATTGCCGTTGAGCTTGCCCTGGCTCAGCGGGCCGCCCCGGTGCGAGCACACGTCGCCGCACGCGTACACCGCGTCGCCGATCCGGGCGAGCACGATTCGGGTGCCGTCGAGATCCACCAGCTTCAGCGCCCCGGCCGGCACCTCGTCCAGCGAGGCGACCTGCCGGGGCTCGCTCACGCGTCTTCCTTGAGCACGAAGGCGCGGTGGAGCCCCGTCATGTACTGCCAGCGCATCTCGGTCGCCTCGCGCACGGCCAGGGCGGCCTCCGCCTGTTTCTCGGGGGTCGTGCTGTGGCGCTCCACGATCTGATACCCGCGCTCGCCGTGGATCTCGTCGGCCTCGATGTGGATCGCGAAGAACTCGACCTCGTGATCCGTGAAGCCGTAGTGGGTCTTGAGCGGCGGGAGGTTCCGCTTGTAGATGCCCGGCACCTGCGACTCGAGGCCCACCAGGAGCCCGGCCGCCGCCACGTGGAAGGGCTTGCGCGCGGTCTCGTAACACCAGGCGGTCAGGCCGCGGGTGCTCGGGAGCTGCCGCGTGCTCTCGACCTCGGTCCGGCTCACTCCGCACGCTTCGCCGAATCGAATGAGGAGGTCGACGTGTTTCGTGCCGGATTCCTCCTCGATGATGTTCTCGAGGAGGAAGTCCCGGGCGTCGGGATCCGGGCACCCGCCGTACACCAGCGCGCACCACTGCGAGAACTGGGAGACGTACTGGTAGTGCTGGCACACCCACTGACCGAGCTGGGCCCGGGTCAGCTCGCCGTTGACCCATTTCTCGGTAAACGGATTCATCCGGCTGTGCCGGGCGTTGACCGCGTGCTCGAGCTGGGTGCGGAACGGGCTCATGGTCGTCATGGCAAACCTCCGTGCGCGGCCGCGTTACGTCCGCGGATCGGTCTGGGCCAGCAGGGCCTGGGTTTGCGCGTCCCGGTATTTCCGGAGCGCGGCGCGGATGTGGGGATGCTTGTTGGCCAGGATCGCCCCGGCGAGCAGCCCGGCGTTGGTCGCCCCCGCGTTCCCGATTGCCAGCGTCCCGACCGGGATGCCCGCGGGCATCTGCACGGTGGACAGCAGCGAGTCCATCCCGTTGAGCGTCTTCGACTGGATCGGCACCCCGAGGACCGGGAGCAGGGTCCGCGCCGCGCTCACTCCGGCCAGGTGGGCGGCGCCGCCGGCGCCCGCGATGATGACCTCGAGTCCCCGAGCCTCGGCGCCGCTCACGTACTCGTCCACGAGGCCCGGGGTGCGATGGGCCGACATGACGTTGACCTCGTACGGGATACCGAGCGCGTCGAGCGCTTTCGCGGCGTTCAGCATCGTGTCCCAGTCGGACTTCGATCCCATGAGGATTCCGACGAGCGGCTTCTCCGCTCCGGGTGACATGGCGGCTCATTCTAGCAAGGCCGTGCGGGGTGGTGGCGTTTGAGTCATCCCGTGCAGGGCCTTGTCCGGGGCTTCAGTTCCATCTCCTTGGCATGGCCGATGCAAGTTGTGCGTGCTCAACGACGATCGAGACCCCAGAGCCAGGCGGCACCCGAGCCTCGTGAGTCAAATCAACCTGTTGATTTACAAGGCGGTTCTTGCCTATTCGGCAGCCAGATGGGCGGGGCCGGGAGCCTCCAGTCCGAGGGGTTGGGTGACCAAGAGCGTCGACGGCGAGACGCTGCTCGTTAGCCGGCCGGGGCATGGCCGAGTCTTCACATAGGCGAGGACGATGACGACAGATTCCCGGGAGAAGCTGCTGCGCGACATGGTCCGGATCCGCCGCGTCGAGGAGACGCTGGCCGAGCTCTACCCGTCGGGGGAGATGCGCACGCCGACCCACTTCTCGATCGGGCAGGAGGCGGTCGCGGTCGGGGTGTGCGGCGCGCTCCGGCGCGACGATGTCGTCTACAGCGGTCACCGGTGCCACGCGCACTACCTGGCCAAGGGAGGCGATCTGCGCGGCATGGTCGCCGAGCTCTACGGCCGTGAGACCGGCTGCGCGCGGGGCCGCGGCGGCTCCGTGCACCTCAACGATCCCGCGGCCGGCGTGATCGCGTCGTCCGCGATCCTCGGCCAGACGATGGCGGTCGCGGTGGGTACCGCGCTCGCGTTCACCATGGACGGCCGCGACCAGGTCGCGGTCACCTTCTTTGGGGACGGCACCGTCGAGGAGGGCATCTTCCACGAGACGCTCAACTTCGCGGTGATGCGCCGGGTCCCGGTGCTCTTCGTATGCGAGAACAACGGGTTCTCCACCCACACCCGCCTCGAGGTACGCCAGCCCGCCTCGGTGTCGATCCACGCGCGGGCCGCGTCTTACGGCATGCCGGCCCGCCTGGTGGACGGCAACGACGTGTTCGCGGTCCACGCGGCGGCCCGCGAGGCGGTGGCCCACGCGCGGGGCGGCGCGGGCCCCTTCTTCCTCGAGTGCACCACCTACCGGTGGCGGGAGCACGTGGGCCCGCAATGGGACTACGACAAGGGATACCGGACGAAGGCCGAGGTCGATGCGTGGATCGCGCGCTGCCCGATCCGGCACGCGTCGGAGCGTCTGCTGAGCGAGGGAGTGTGCACGCCTTCGCAGATCGCGGCCATGGGGCGCGCCAGCCAGATCGAGGTGGACGAGGCGGTGGCGGCCGCGCAGGCCGCGTCGTTCCCGGCGGTCGAAGATCTCACGCTCGGGACGGTCTGAGGATGACGATGCGTCGACTCACCTACGGGCAGGCGATCAGCGAAGCGACGGTCCAGTGCATGGAGGCCGATCCCAGCATCTTCGTCGCGGGCATCGGGGTCGACGACTTCAAGGGGATCTTCGGCACCACCGCGGAGGCCTTCCGGCGCTTCGGCCCCGCGCGCGTCTTCGACATCCCGAACGGCGAGAACGCGATGACCGGGATCGCGATCGGCGCGGCCGCGGTCGGCAAGCGCCCGCTCGTCGTGCACCCGCGTAACGACTTCATGTTCCTGTGCATGGACCAGCTCTTCAATCTCGCGGCCAAGTGGCGCTACATGTTCGGCGACCGGGGCGGCGTGCCGATCGTCTTTCGCGGCATCGTGGGACGCGGCTGGGGCCAGGGGGCCACGCACTCGCAGAGCCTGCAGGCGCTCTTCGCGCACTTCCCCGGGCTCTCGGTGGGCCTGCCCGCCTCGCCGGCCGACGCGAAGGGCCTCCTGGTGAGCGCGCTCCAGGGTAGCGGCCCGGTGGTGCTGCTGGAGAATCGCGCGCTCTACGAGCTGGAGGGCGAGGTGCCGGAGGGGCTCGAGGCGGTGCCGTTCGGGCAGGGTAAGGTGGTCCGCGCCGGCACCGACATCACCATCGTGGGGGTCTCGCTCATGGCCTACGAGGCCGCCCGCGCCGCCGAGATCCTGCTCCAGCACAACGTGAGCGCCGAGGTCATCGACCTGCGCAGCGTCCGGCCGCTCGACGCGGAGATCATCGTCCGTTCGCTTCGCAAGACCGGGCGCCTGGTCGTGGCGGATACGAGCTGGGCCCTCTGCGGAGTGTCGGCGGAGGTGGCGGCGGTCGCGGCCGAGAAGGCGTGGCAGTACCTGAAGGCGCCGGTGCGGCGGG
>DATFUK010000578.1:0-5497 GCA_035260865.1 Candidatus Methylomirabilota bacterium
GCCACGTACTATGCGCTGCACCCGGGCGAGGCGGTGGTGCCCAGGGACACCGACTGGCGGACGCTCCTCGCGCCCGGCGCGCCGCGCACGGACGTGCTGCAGCGCGCGTGACCGGGCTCCCCCTCACCCTGCCCTCTCCCCCTCGGCGGGGGAGAGGGAGGATCCGGGAGCTCCCTCTCCCTTTCCAGGGAGAGGGCCGGGGTGAGGGTGGCCTCCCCGCGTGATCCGCGCTAGAGAGCGCGGATCCGCGGCATCACGTCGCGGCCGATGCGCTCGAACGAGCCCAGCATGAGCTGGTGGTCGCCGACCACGTGCCGCACCATCACGGAGTCGAAGCCCATCGCACGGTACCGGCGCAGGCCCTCGACCACGGTGTCCGCGCTGCCCACCAGCAGCTGGTCGAAGCCCGTGCCGCGATAGCCCTCGGCCAGGATGGCCCCGACGACGGCGCGCGCCGCCTCGTCGGACTCGCCGACGTAGATGTCGCGGCGCAGGACCGGCCGCGCCGGGCGCCCGGCGCGACCCGCCGCCTCGCGGTACAGGTCGAGCTGGCGTCGCAGGTCCTCGTCCGTCGCGTTCTGCCCGGTCAGCCAGGCGTCGCCCAGGCGCCCGGCGCGCTCGGCCGATGCCGGGACCGTCCCCCCGAGCCAGATCTCCACGGGGACGCGCGGCAGCGGGCTGATGGTGGCGCCGTCCAGGGTGAAGTGGCGGCCGCGATGGGTGACGCGCTCGCCGGCGAGGAGCGCCCGCGTGATCGGCACCATTTCCTCGAGACGGCCCACGCGGCTCTTCTCCTCCATGCCGAAGGCCGCGAACTGCGGCGGCCGGCCGCCCAGCACGAACGTCACGATCAGCGGCCCGCCCGCGAACGCGGCGAGGGTGCCGATCTGCTCGGCGAGCAGGACCGGATGGTAGAACGGGGCCAGGAGCACCACGCCGATCGGCATGTCGCCGGTCACGGTCATCAGGCGCGCGACGGTGGGCAGCGGCGAGAAGGTGGCCGCGTACGCGGGGTTCGCCCCGTGGCTGTCGCCGGTCAGCAGCCCGTCCAGCCCGGCCCCGCGGGCCGCCGCGGCCACCTCCATGAGGTTGCGCGCCTGCTCGTCCGGCGCGTAGGCGCCCATCGGCCGCTCGATGAACGCGCCCTTCGGCATCGAGGCGAGCAGGCTCCGGAACCGCTCGTGCGTGGCCGGCGAGGTCGGGAAGAGGAACCGAACGGAGGTGCCGAGCTTCATGGCGTGAGGCTCACCGGGTAACTCTTCTGGTCCACCTCTCGGGCCACGACGATCTCCGCTCTTGCGGCTGGGTTGAGCGGGGAGAGCTCGAAGCGCCACGCGCCATCCGGAGCCTCGGTGATGTTCGGTCCGAAGAACCCGAGGGCCTGGCCATCGGGGCCGATCAGCCGGATATAGTAGACGCGATCGCCGTCCCGGTTCGTCTGAAGCGTCACGCTCTTTCGGCCTCGGGCGACCACGGTGACCGTCAGATCACCAAGCTGCGCCTTCCGGCCCACGGTCAGCTCATCGAGCGCCAAGGTGTCGAGCGCCTTGGGGAACCGCAGCGTCAGCACCCCTTGCGCCGCTTTCAGGTCCTCGGGTTTGGCCTTCGAGTCGATGTAGAAGTTCAAGGCGGTCGACAGCCGTCCATCCTTGGGCGAGCCGCCGAAGCGAATCGGGCTCTCCCACCTCGACCGCATCGCGGCGGCGGGGTTGGCCGCGTCGGCCGGCGGCGGCTCGATCACCGCGCCGTCCCGGAGCTGCACCCGGGTGAGCCGGAGCCGCCCGACCCCAAAGGCCTTCTCGAAGTTCGGGACCTCCGGGCTCCGAAAGGTGACGTCGAGCCTCAAGCCGAAGAACGATTGGACCTTGTCGAGGGAGAGCTCGAAGGGCTCGACCCCCGCGCCGGCGCCGCGCGCGCGTGGGTAGTCCCGCTGCAGGGCCTGGTAGCCGTACGGCCGGAACGGCGGCGCCTGATCGAGGAATCGGGATTCCCCCTTTACCGCGGGCGCGAAATCGGTCAGCGTGAACGGCAGCTCCACCGCCTCCTCGTCGACCGCGAAGACGATCTCGAGACGCTCGACCGAGCCCGCGTAGTTCCTCTGCCCGGAGACGCCCTCCCCGAACATGAACTCGGACGAGAAGCTGCTCGGGGAGGCCAGCGGCTGTCCCTTGCTGTTGAGCGCCCGGAAGGCCAGCAGCCGATCGCGGGCGCCCGCGATCTGGTACGCCACGGCGCCGCCTTCCACCTTGGTGACGGTGAAGATCGCGCCGCGCCTCTCCACCGACGCGCCGGCCTTCGGGTGGTCCAGGCTGACGACTTCCGTCCTCACCGGTAGGCGCAGCTGCACCCGGCCCGAGGCGCTCTGCAACGCGCGCGGGTCGGCCCCCGGGATCAGGCGCACCGTCTTGGTCGCCTTCAGCCGATGCGAGCCCGAGGTCTTGAAGGACGCGGGCAGGGTATTGCGCTCCCGCCCGCACGCCTCGGCCCGCAGCAGCTCTTGCCCGCCGGCGGCCTTCA
Source organism: Candidatus Methylomirabilota bacterium (assembly GCA_035260865.1). Classification (GTDB taxonomy): domain Bacteria; phylum Methylomirabilota; class Methylomirabilia; order Rokubacteriales; family CSP1-6; genus CAMLFJ01. The sequence continues at coordinate 2,518 of DATFUK010000578.1, forward strand.
CGCTGTCGAGGAAGAGGCGCGCGCGCTCGTCACTGCCGCCGAGATTCGGGATCTCCTTCGCGAATCCCTCGACGTCCATCTCCAGTCCGACCGCGGGGTCGGCGCTCAGGCGAAGCTCCCCGAGCCGGAGCCCGAACGACCCCTGGATCTGATCGACCTCCTCGGCGAATTGCCCCTTGGGATCGTAGGCGGGCAACGACCCCGGCGTGATCGAGGGCACGAACGGCAACGGCTCGGTGTCGATCTGCTCGGCCGGCGGCGCCGCGGCGGGACCGCCGACGCGCACCCCGAAACCGCCCAGCGCGGCGGCCAGGAGCTCGTTGATCACGCGCTGGGAGCTGGCGGCGAGCGTGCGGTCCACGGTGAACTCGATGGTGCTCCGCGAGCCGTCGGCATGAATCTTCAGGCTGTCGTAGAGCGCGGCCACGCTGGGCATGCTGTCCTTCCAGCGGGCCCGGGACTCGCTCACCGCCTGCTCCCAGGCCCTGAGCTTCTCCGAAACGCGGCCGGCGTCCTTCGCGTCGATCACGATGCGGAGAACACCTTGAGGCGGAACCGGCTTCACCCCGAGGCCGAGATACAGGCGCCCGACCGCGCCCGCCTCGGCGGCCAAGGTCTTCGCCGAGCTCTTCGCGAACGGCTGAGAGATCCCGGTCTCGAGCCGGTCCAGGCCCGTGATCCCCACGGCGGCCACGTCCGCGCGCGCGAGGGACCGCCACCAGGCGAGCGGCTCCCGGTTCTCCGGCGGCGGGTTCGCGAAGCGAGGCAGCAGGGTGGCGTGCGATCCCGGATCGGCCAGCACGATCCACTCCGGAGCGGCGGTCACGATCCAGGTCGCGGCCGGCCGGCAGGTGGTCGGATCCGTCCGGACGACCTCGTAGGATGCGCGCCCCGCCGGGGCCCGCGGCGTCGCCTGCAGCTCGCGAGTCAGGTAGGCGTTGATCGCGGTGGGGTTGAATCGGCCGACCAGCACGACCGCGTGCCGGGTGGCCTCGGCGGCCGGGTAGACGGCATAGAGCGCGTAGTCCACGTCGTGGCGCGGATCCACGCCCGCCGCACGCAGGTGCTCGAGGAGCGTTCGGTCCGCCACGGCGGGCGGCGGCACCGCCGGCGCCGCCGTGACCCGTGGAGCCCCGAAGAACCAGCGCTCCAGGAACACGGCCTGCCGGACATTGATTCCGCCGAGCAGGAGCAGGTCGTCGGTGGCGAGCGCGCTCTCGGCGACCGCGGTCAGCTCGGCGGGTCGAAGCAGGGGTCGAACGACGAAGAAGTAGAGGGCCGCGCCCAGCACGACGAGGACACCCAGCAGGGCGGCCAGCGCCCTCTTCATGCCCACGATGGTACGAGAGAAACGACACCGGGCCGAAGTGAAATTACCGTTGCCAGGTATGGTACCTTCCCGGTGGATCGACGCCACCGCAGAGGAGGACGGCCGTGCAGCGCGACGGGATGATCATCGATTGCGACGGGCACATCCTCGAGCCGCCCGACCTGTGGGAGAAGTACCTCGAGCCGCGCTACCGCGCCCGCGCGATCCGGATCCGGGTCGGCGACGACGGCTACGAGTACCTGGAGATCGACGGCCGGCGCGCCACCCTGCCGCGCCCCGGGCAGCTGGGCACGCTGGGCGGGATGGGCAAGCGGGTGGACGAGGCCCAGCGGCTGCGCGAGCGGGCCATGAGCGGCGAGATCCGTCCGGACGAGATGCGGGGGATCCGCCCGGGTCCGGAGCAGACCTACATGCGCGGGGCCGCGTTCGGCACGATGGACATGAAGGAGCGCGTGCAGCTGCTCGATCGCGAGGGCATGGCCAAGGCGGTCCTCTATCCGACGATCGGCCTGCTCTGGGAAGCCGAGCTGATGGATCCCGAGCTGTCCGGCGCGTACTGCCGCGCGTACAACCGCTGGATCGCCGACTTCTGCCGCGACTCCGGGGGCCGGCTGGTTCCGATCGCGCACCTCTCGCTGGGCGATCCCGCCGAGGCGGCTCGCGAGCTCGAGCGCGCGGTGCGCGACGGCTGCCGCGGGGCCTTCGTGTGCCCGTTCACGATCACCCGCGTCCCCCACGGCGCGCCCGAGCACGACGCGGTCTTCGCGGCCGCCCAGGACCTCGACGTGCCGCTCGCGATCCACCCCACCTTCGAGCCGCCCGCCTGGAACGTGCACCACCGCTACGACAAGTTCGGCTGGGCGGTGTGGTACTTCGACCTCTTCGCCGGCCACGGCGTGCAGCAGGCCTTCGCGACCTTCTTCCAGCTCGGCGTCTTCGACCGCTTCCCGCGCCTGCGGGTGGTGGTCCTCGAATCGCAGGCCGGCTGGATCGGCTATTTCCTCGACCGCGCCGACGCCATCTTCGGCGGGACCACGCTCGGTGCCACCGTCCGCCTCGCCGACAAACCGTCGCACTACTTCAAGCGCCAGTGCTTCATCTCCGCCGATCCGGACGAGCGGACCATCCCCGCCATGATGCAGCTGGTCGGCGAGGACAAGTTCTTCTGGGCGAGCGACTACCCGCATCCCGACCATCCCGGCAACTATCTCGAGGAGCTGAGCGAGATGGTGAAGCCGATGCCCGACTCGGGGCGCCGCGCCATCCTGGGCGAGAACGTCGCCCGGGCCTACAACCTGTCCTGACCGGGCCGCGCCGCCGGACCTGCTCGCGCCCGGTGGGGGGTCATCTGGCGCGGACGGCCGCGGCCAGCTCGTGCGCCTCCCGCTCGACATTCCGGTTGATCTGGGTCCTCACGTCGAAGGCGCCCTCGATCAGGCCCCAGCTGGCCATCCATTCCCACGCCCAGCGCGCCTCGTTCTCGGGAATGGGGGTCGGTTCCTTCAACTGGATGCGGCCAAGGTTGAAGTCGTCGGGGCTCAGCGCCGCCACCTCCGAGTGGCCAGCCCAATCGCGGATGAAGTACGAGACATACCGTCGCTTGTCGGCGTTGATGCGCCGGACCGCCCGAGTGATCGCCCGCAGGAGGGC
>DATFUK010000579.1:0-2164 GCA_035260865.1 Candidatus Methylomirabilota bacterium
CCGCCAGGCTGGCCGCGACCGCGAGCGGCAGGCCCGCGTACGGGATGCCGCCCACGCGATCACCGCCGCAGCGGGCCACCTCCGCGGCGATCAGCGCGCCGATCTGCTCCAGCACGTCGGGGAAGGAAATGACCACGCGGAGGTCGATGTAGAACGGCGAGACGATGCCCGACTTGAGCGTGAACTCGCCGAACCGGATGGCCCCGATCTCGAAGAGGCGCCGGATCAGCGCCTCGTGCGCATCCGCCGCGCTCACGACGCCATCTCCCGCAGGACCGCGGCGGCCGCCGCCGCCGGGTCCGGGGCGGCGGTGATCGGGCGCCCGACCACGAGGTAGTGGGCGCCGGCCCGCGCGGCCGCCTGCGGCGTCGCGATGCGCGACTGGTCGCCCGCCGCGCTGCCCGCCGGCCGCACCCCGGGCGTGACGATCACCCAGGCCGGCCCGCGATTGGTGCGGAGCGCGGCGATCTCGTTGGGCGAGGCCACGCAGCCGTCGAGGCCCGCGGCCGCCGCCATCCCGGCCAGGTGGAGCACGTGGCCCTCGACCGAGCTGGATACCCCGAGCTCGCGGCTCAGCGCGCCGCGATCGAGGCTCGTGAGCACGGTGACCGCGAGGGCGATCGGCTTGCGCACGCCCAGCTCCTTCGCGGCGGCGGCCGCGCCCTGGGCCGCCGCGGTCATCATGGCGCGGCCCCCGGAAGCGTGGACGTTGAACATGAGGACGCCCATGCGCGCGGCTTCGCGGGCCGCGCCCGCCACCGTGTTGGGGATGTCGTGGAACTTGAGGTCGAGGAAGACCTCGGCGCCGCGCTTGTGGACGCTCTCGATCGCGGAGGGTCCCGCGGCGGTGAAGAGCTGGGAGCCGATCTTGAAGCGCGTGACCTGGCCCTGGAGTCGATCCAGGAGCCGCTCGGCGTCGGCGAGGCTCTCCACGTCGAGGGCGACGATCAGGCGATCCTTCACGTCACGGGACGGATCAGGAGGCGTCATGGTACTCCTGGAGCGCCCTCACGGAGATCTCGCCCTTGAGCAGCGCCTCGATGCCGCCGATCGCCGCCTGGGCTCCGTCCACCGTGGTGTAGTAGGGGATGTTCTGGGTCACCGCGGTGCGCCGGATCAGGTAGGAGTCCTTGCGCGCCCGGCCGTCCTCCGGGGTGTTGAAGACCAGGGCGATCTCGCCCCGCTTCATGAGGTCCACGATGTTCGGGCGGTAGCTCTCGTTGACCTTGTAGACGGTCTCGACCGCCATGCCCTGGCGCTGCAGCAGCTTGGCGGTGCCGACGGTGGCGACCAGGTTGAAGCCCATCTCGGCCAGCCGCTTGGAGATCTGCAGCACCGCGCGCTTGTCGCGGTTCTTGACCGATACGAACACCTTGCCGGAGGTGGGCAGGGGAGAGCCGGCCGAGAGCTGCGACTTCACGTAGGCCTTGCGGAAGTCGTGGTCGATGCCCATGACCTCGCCGGTCGACTTCATCTCGGGGCCGAGGATGGTGTCCACCCCCGGGAACTTGATGAAGGGGAAGACCGCCTCCTTCACCGCGATGTGCCGGACCTCGCGCTCCTCGCCGAAGCCGAGTCCCACCAGCGTGTCGCCGAGCATCACCCGGGTCGCGAGCTTGGCCAGGGGCACCCCGATCGCCTTCGACACGAAGGGCACCGTCCGGGAGGCGCGCGGATTGACCTCGAGCACGAAGATCTGCTCGTTCTTGATCGCGAACTGAATGTTGAGCAGGCCGACGACGCCGAGCTCCGTCGCGAGCGCCCGGGCCTGGGCCTGGATGCGCTCGATCTGGTCGTCGCCCAGCGAGTAGGGCGGCAGCGCGCACGCGGAGTCGCCCGAGTGCACGCCCGCCTTCTCCACGTGCTCCATGACCCCGCCCACCACCACCCGCTGGCCGTCCGCGATGGCGTCCACGTCGATCTCGAGGGCGTCCTCGAGGAACTTGTCCACCAGGATGGGATGCTCCGGGCTCACCCGCACCGCTTCCTTCATGTAGTTCTGCAGATCCGCCTCGTCGTACACGATCTGCATCGCGCGCCCGCCCAGCACGTAGGACGGCCGCACCAGCACCGGGTAGCCGATGGTGTTGGCGATCCGCGAGGCCTCCTCGTACGAGCGGGCGGTGGAGCCGGGGGCCTGCGCGAGCCCGAGCCGGTCGAGGAG
>DATFUK010000580.1:0-3424 GCA_035260865.1 Candidatus Methylomirabilota bacterium
CGCGGTGAACCGCGGGCGCCTGCGCACCCTGCTCCGCAGCGTGTTCTTCTTCCCGTTCACGCTCTCGGTGGTCACGGTGGGGCTGGCCTGGCTCTGGCTCCTCGACCCGGTGGTCGGCCCCTTCAACTACTACCTGCGGCGCCTGGGAATGCCCGCCCGCTCCTGGCTCGCGGATCCGCACACCGCGATGTGGACCATCATCCTCACCACCGTCTGGTGGGTGACCGGCTACTACCTCGTGATCTACCTGGCCGGGCTGCAGGACATCCCGCGCGATCTCTACGAGGCGGCCGCCCTCGACGGCGCCTCCGGCTGGCGCACCTTCTGGGCGATCACCCTGCCGCTGCTCCGGCCGGTGCTCCTGTTCGTGGTGGTCACCCACGTCATCGGCTCGTTCCAGCTCTTCGGCCAGGTCTTCGTGCTCACCGGGGGCGGGCCGGGCGACGCCACCCGCACCGTGGTCCAGCATCTCTACGAGGCCGCATTCCAGAACTTCTTCCAGTTCGGCGCCGCCTCCGCGATGGCCTGGGTGCTCTTCGCGGTCATCCTCGCCTTCTCGGTGCTCCAGTTCCGCCTGCTGCGCGGCCACACCGAGTACTGAGCCGTGCCGCGCGGCCTCCGGTCCGTCGACCGCTCGAGCGTGGCCCTCACGGTGGCCCTGCTCGCGCTGGCCGTGCTCTGGCTGTCTCCGATCGCCTGGGTGGTGGTCACCTCGCTCAAGCCCGCGCCCGACATCATCCGGCTGCCCCCCGAGTGGATCCCGTGGCCGCCCACCGGCGACCACTACCACGAGGTGCTGCTCGGCAGCTCGCGCACCGCCCGCATCGGCCGCGCCTTCGTCAACAGCCTGGTGGTGGCGATGGGCAGCGTGATCCTGGTGCTGGCGACCAGCGCGATGGCCGCCTACCCGCTCGCCCGCATGCGCTTCCCGGGGCGCGACCTGGTCTTCGCCCTGCTGGTGGGCAGCCTGATGATCCCGAACGCGGTGCTGCTGGTGCCGCAGTACGTGCTCACCCAGCGGCTCGGCTGGCTCAGCACCTACCAGGGCCTCATCGTGCCGGAGGCGGCGATGATCTTCGCCTTCGGGGTCTTCCTGCTGCGCCAGTTCTTCGTGACGATGCCGCGAGAGCTGGAGGACGCCGCCCTGATCGACGGGGCGGGGCCCTGGCAGGTGTTCTCCCGCATCATCCTCCCGCTGTCGCAGCCGGTGCTGGCCGCGCTCGCGATCTTCGCGTTCCGCTCGGCGTGGAACGACTTCCTGTGGCCGCTGATCGCGGTGAACAAGCCCGAGATGTTCCCGCTGCCGGTCGCGCTCGCGCTGCTCCGCAGCGCCTACAGCTCGGAGTCCTACGGGCCGATCATGGCGGGCGCCGCACTCAGCGCGCTGCCGCTGCTGGTGGTCTTCGTGGTCGCGAACCGGCGCATCGTGGAAGGCGTGCGCCTGAGCGGACTCAAGGGTTAGGCGTCCAGGACCTCGCGGACGCGGCGGGTGAGCCCGTCCGGCGTGAAGGGCTTCTGCAGGAGCTGCCCGGTGAACTCCGCCATCCCGGCGGCCGAGCCCAGCGCGGCTCCCGTGTAGCCCGACATGAACAGCACTTTCATCTCCGGGCGCGCGACCTTGAGATGGTCCGCGAGCTGCCGGCCGTTCATCTCCGGCATCACGACGTCGGTGAGCAAGAGGTGGATCCGGGCCGAGTGCGCCTGGTGAGTCCGGAGCGCGTCTCTCGGGGACGCGGCCTCCAGCACCGCGTAGCCCTGCACGGTCAGGATCTCCCGGGCGAGCGTGCGCAGGCTCTCGTCGTCCTCCACCAGAAGCACCGTTTCCGAGCCGCCCGACCGGGCGCCCGAGGACCTCGCGGCTTCGGGGGCCGCCACCGCGTCCTCCACCCGAGGCAGGTAGACCTTGAAGGCCGCGCCCTGGCCGGGCTCGCTCTCCACCTCGATGAAGCCGCCGCTCTGCTTCACGATCCCGTACACGGTCGCGAGCCCGAGCCCGGTCCCCTTTCCCACCTCCTTGGTGGTGAAAAACGGCTCGAAAATCTGCGCCCGGGTCGCCGCGTCCATGCCGTGGCCGCTGTCGGTCACGGACAGGGCGACGTAGCTGCCCGGCGCCAGATCGGGCGCGCGGCGCGCCGTCCGCTCGTCCACCGCGACATTCGCAGTCTCCAGGGCGAGCCGCCCGCCCTGCGGCATCGCGTCGCGGGCATTGACGGCCAGGTTGAGGATCACCTGCTCGATCTGGCCCGCGTCGGCCTTGACCCGGCCGAGGTCGGCTCCCCGCGTCACCTGGATCTCGATGTCCTCGCCGATCAGCCGTCGCAGCAGCGGCTCGATCCCGGCCACCGTCTCGTTGAGCTCGAGCACCCGCGGCTCGAGCACCTGCTTGCGGCTGAAGGCCAGGAGCTGGTGGGTCAGCCGGGCCGCCCGCTCCGCGGCGCCGCGCACCAGCTCGACCTCGCGGCGGAGGGCATCGTCGGGCTCGAGCTTGGCGAGCATCAGGTAGCAGCGCCCGCCGATCACGGTGAGCAGGTTGTTGAAGTCGTGGGCCACCCCGCCCGCGAGCTGCCCGACCGCCTCCATCTTCTGGGCCTGCCGGAGCTGGGACTCGAGCTGCCGGCGCTCGGTGATGTCGGCGAGGCTCCACTCGTAGTGCAGGACCTGCCCGCCCGCGTCCTTCACCGGCCGCAAGTTCACGGTGACCCAGATCAGGGCGCCGTCCCGCCGGCGACCCTGGATCTCGAGATCCTGAAACGCCTCCCCCCGCTCGAGCGCCGCGCTCACCCGGGCCCGGTCGCCCGCGTCCGCGTAGAGGTCGGACACGTTCGCGTCGAGGAGCGCGGCCACGCTCGGATAGCCCGCGATGCGGACCGCGGCCGCGTTGGCGGCGAGGATGCGGCCGTCGGGCAGGGACCGGATGAGCCCGACCGGCGCGCCGTCGAAGAGCTCGTGGTAGCGCAGCTCGGCGGCGCGGGCCGCCGCGCGCTGCCGGGCGTGGTCCACCGCGCTCCGGACCGCCGCGGGCAGCCGCATGAAGCGGCGCGGGTCCTTCAGCACGTAGTCGTCGAGGCCCTTCCGCAGCGCCTCCACCGCGATCTCCTCGCTCAAGGTCCCGGTGCAAAGGATCACCGGGCACTCGGGCCACTGGGCCTTCAGCGTGTCGAGGAGCGCGAAGCCGTTTGTGAAGCCGAGCCCGTAGTCGGTGATGACCAGATCGTAGGGCCCGGCGTCGAGGGCCCGCGCGAGGGTCACCGGATCGCCGACCTCGATGATCTCGAGATCCGGAAACTCGCGCACGAGGGCGCGCCGGATGAGCATCCGGTCGTCCGGATTGTCGTCCACCATCAAGATGCGGAACCCGTCCTTCACGCCCTCAGCCTCGCGGGAGCTCTGGCTTCTCGTTCAGCACGAGCCAGTAGAGGTTGAC
>DATFUK010000581.1:0-4063 GCA_035260865.1 Candidatus Methylomirabilota bacterium
CGCCGCACGCGACGGCGGGGCGGCGGGGGGCGGCTCCACCGGGCGAAGCGCGATGCGCTCCACTTGCTGCTCGGGAAGGACCTCGCGGTACCAGCCGATGCCGGCGATCAGGCCGAGCGCGATGCCGACGGCGCTCACGACCTCGTGGGTGATCATGCCGGCGAAGGCGAGCGTGATGCCCAGGGCGACCACCATGGGCCACGCGGTCGGCGCGGGAAGCTCGACGCTCTCCGGAGGGTATCCGTCGCGCTCGGGTGTCATGTCTTGTCGACCGCCAACAGGCAGAGAAGGAGCGGCAGATAGAGGAGCGAGGCGAACAACACCCGCCGCGCGGAGAGCACCGACGGGTGCCGCGCTTGCCCCACTCCGACCGCCACGAACGCGAGCCCCAGCATCAGGGCCCCCGTCAGGTAGACTGCGCCGGTCCAGCCCATGACCGTGGGCAGGAGGCTCACCGTGAGAAGCCCCACCGAGGCCAGGACGATCTGGCGCTCGGTGGTGGCGCCGTCCGGATCCACCACCGGCAGCACCCGCACGCCCGCCCGCGCGTAGTCCTCACGGTACAGGCGGGCGATCGCGAGCGTGTGAGGCAGCTGCCAGAGGAACACGATGGCGAAGAGCACCCAGGCCCCGAGCGTGGCATCGTCCCGCGCGGCCACCCATCCCGTCACCGGGGGGAGGGCGCCCGGCACGGCGCCCACCAACGTGCAGAGGGCCGTGCGCAGCTTGAGCGGCGTGTACACGAACAGATACAGGATCGCCGTGGCCCCGGTGAGCAGGGCCACCACCGCGCCGACCAGGGCGGCGAGGTAGGCCACCCCCAGCAGCGTGAGCGCGGCGCCGAACCGCAGCGCCTCCAGCGGCTGGAGACGGCCGTCCGGCAGCGGCCGGTTGCGGGTGCGCTCCATCCGGGCATCGACGCGCCGCTCCCAGTACTGGTTGAGGGCCAGCGTCCCCCCGGCGGCCAGCAGGGTGCCGATCAGCAGATGGAGCATGCGGACGTAGTCGGGCGCCCCTCTCAGGCCGGCGTCGTAGCCCACGAGCGTCGTGACCACGACCATGATGACCACGCGCGGCTTCGTGAGGGCGACGAGATCCGACGCGACCTGGCGGCGGTCCCGGGCGACCGCGGTGACGAGGAGTCCGCGGGAGGCTTCGCTCATGTCAGCGTCCGATCACGTAGACGACGGTGAGCACGACGACCCAGACCCCGTCGACGAAGTGCCAGTACCAGGAGACGAGTTCCACGCGCTCGGCATGGACCGGCCGGAGGGCGCGCGACCAGGAGAACACGGTGATGAGCGCCAGCATCACGAGCCCGACCACGACGTGGGAGGCGTGAAGCCCGACCAGCGCATAGTAGGTCGTGCCGAACAGGTTGGTGCTGACCGTCAGGCCTTCCCGCATGATGAGCCGGGACCACTCGGCCGCCGTGCCGGCGAGGAACACGGCGCCGAGGAGAACGGTCACGAGGAACCAGCCGCCGCAGCGGCCCACGCCGCCGCGCGCGAGCGCCCGCGCGCCGACGGCGACCGTCACGCTGCTCGAGAGCAGGCAGACGGTGCCGAGCACCGGCACCGACAGCACATCGCTCGGGAACGGGCCGGTCAGGCTCTTCCCGAGATAGAAGAGATAGGCGACCACGAAGACGGCGAACAGCGAGGCCTCCGCGACGATGAGGCAGACCATGCCCACCCGCCCGCGCGAGCTCATTCGTGTGGCCCGTCCGGATCGGCGGGATACTTGAGGTCCCACAGGGGCCGACGGCTCTCGACGACGGGGACGGTCTCGAAGTTGTACGGCGGCGGCGGCGAGGCCGTCGCCCACTCGAGCGTCCACGCGTCCCACGGGTCGTCGCCCGCGCGCGCGCCGCGGCGCAGCGCGATGGCGACGTTGACGACAAAGACGAGGACGGCCGCCGCCTGGAACAGCACGCCGAGCGAGACCACGAGGTTCCAGAAGTCCCAGCCGCGATCGGCAGGATACGTGTAGATCCGCCTGGGCATGCCGATCATCCCGAGCCAGTGCATGGGCAGGAAGGTCACGTTGAACCCGACGACGAAGAGCCAGAAGTGCCACCGGCCCAGCCGCTCGCTCAGCAGGCGGCCCGTGACCTTGGGAAACCAGTAGTAGATCGCGCCGAAGATCGTGAAGACGAGGCCGCCGACCAGCACGTAGTGGAAGTGCGCCACGACGAAATAACTGTCCGTCACCTGCCAGTTGAACGGCACCACCGCCAGCATCACGCCGGTGAGGCCGGCGCACAGGAACTGGAACAGGAACGCGCAGGCGAACAGCATCGGCGTCGCGAACCGGATCCGCCCGCCGTACATCGTGGCGATCCAGTTGAAGATCTTGATCCCGGTTGGCACCGCGATGAGCATGGTGGAGGCGGCGAAGGCCGCGTTCAGGGGGGAGCCCATGCCGACCGCGAACATGTGATGGGCCCAGACGGTCATGGACAGGAAGCCGATCGCGAGCGACGCCGCGACCACCATCGGGTAGCCGAAGATCACCTTGCGCGAGAAGACGGGGATGATCTCGGAGACGAAGGCGAAGCCCGGGACCATGAGGATGTAGACCTCGGGGTGACCGAAGAACCAGAAGAAGTGTTGCCACATGATTGCCGACCCGCCCGCCTGCGTGTCGAAGAAGTGGGCGCCGAGGAATCGGTCCAGGAGCAGCATGATCTGCGCGGCCGACAGCGGCGGCAGGGCCATCACGGTCATACCGGAGACGACGAGCATCATCCAGACGTAGAGCGGCATGCGCCCGAGGGTCATGCCGCGGCAGCGCATGGTGAGTGTCGTCGTGATGAGGTTGATGGCGGTCGCGACGGTTCCGAATCCCATGACGAGGATGGAGAGGTTCCAGTAGTCGGTGCTGTTGCCGGGAGAGAACGCTCGCGCGGTGAGCGGCGCATAGGCGAACCACCCGACCGAGGGAGCGGAGCCTGCGCCGTAGAGCCCGTCGCCACCGAGGAAGCTGAAGTAGAGCAGGAGGCCCCCGAACAGGAACGCCCAGAACCCGAAGGCGTTCAGCCGGGGAAAGGCGAGATCGCGAGCGCCCACCATGAGCGGCACGAGGTAGTTGGCAAACCCGAACACGATCGGGATGCCGACCAGGAACACCATGGTGGTCCCGTGCATGGTGAAGAGCCGGTTGAACACCTCCGGCGAGACCGTGGTCTTGCCGGCGGCCGCGAGCTGCCACCGCATGACGCTCGCTTCGATCCCTGCGATCAGGAAGAACGCGAGGCCCGCCACGACGTACATGACCCCGAGGCGCTTGTGGTCGACGGTGACCACCCACTCGTGGAGACGCGCCGGCCAGCCTGCTCCGGCGGCGGCCGCTTCCGGCGTCTCGATCGGCGGAACCAGAACGCTCATGGCCGTCCTCAGCGAAGCGTCACGAGGTAGGCGACGAGCTGATCCAGCTTGTCGTCGGATAGCTTCATGGCGGGCATGAGCGCGCCTGGCTTCAGCGAAGTGGGATCTTTGACCCAGGCACGCAGGTTCTCGGGCGTGTTGCGGGCCACCCCCGCCCCGATCGTGGCACGGCTCATCAGGTGCGTGAGGTCCGGCCCGAACACGCCGTTGGCCGGGGTGCCGCGAACGGTGTGGCAGTTGATGCACGCGACGGAGACGAACACCTCGCGTCCGGCCCTGGCCGCGAGCGCGTCGGCCGCCTGCGCCTGCTGGGCGGCGACCCATTGCGCGAACTCGTCCCTGGGGTGAACGGTCACGATCAGCAGCATGCCCGCGTGCTGCAGTCCACAGTACTCGGCGCACTGCCCGAGGAACGTCCCCGGGACCAAAGGCTCGATCCAGGTGCGATTCGTCTTCCCGGGGACCAGGTCCGTCTTGCCGTGGAGCTGGGGGAGCCAGAAGCTGTGGATCACGTCGGCGGACTGGAGCGTGATGAAGGTCTGGATCGGATTCGCCGGGTCGCTCACGGGCACGTGCAGCTCGTTGGCGGTCACGATCCCGAGCTTCGGATAGCGGATCTCCCACCACCACTGGTTGCCCACGATCGTCACCTCGAGCGCCTGCGCCGTCGGAGT
>DATFUK010000582.1:0-3681 GCA_035260865.1 Candidatus Methylomirabilota bacterium
GCGCCCCGCACACCACCCCCACCCGCGGGTCCGCGAAGTGGCGGACCAGCTTGTGCACCGCGTCCGGCGCGAAGAGCGTGGCCGCGTCCGAGAAGACCAGGATGTCGTGTCCGGCGCGGCTCACGGCCTGGTTCAGCGCGCTCGACTTGCCGCCGCGGACGGGCAGGACGAGCACCGTGATGGTGCCATCGGCGGCGCGCTCGAGGATCTCGTTGGTGCCGTCGGTGGAGCCGTCGGAGACGAACAGGATCTCGAGGCGGTCCTTCGGGTACTCCAGCGCGGCCAGGTTCTCCAGCTTCTCCGGGAGATGACGCTCCTCGTTGTGGGCCGGTATGATCATCGAGACGGCGGGAAGCGGGCCCGTCTCGGTGCCCACCGGAGCGCGCCGCCAGAGACGCGCGATCCGCGAGACCACGAAGAGCACGCCCGGGTAGAGCGCGTAGGTATAGACCACGAGAAGAAAGCAGGCCCAGAATACCAGCGGGAATGCCATAGCCGCCGCGCGACCGCTACTTGGCCCCACGACCAAAGAGAACGATCTTCACCGTGTCGACGAGGATCCGCAGGTCGAGCCAGAACGACATGTGCTTGATGTAGAACAGATCGTAGCGCAGCTTCTCCGTGACTTGCTCCAGGCTCACCGAATACCCGAACCGGGTCTGGGCCCAGCCCGTGATGCCGGGCCGCACCGAGTGTCGGAGCGCGTAGTACGGAACGTGCTCGGCCATCGTCTGGACGTTGGCGAGAATCTCGGGCCGCGGCCCGACCAGGTCCATATCGCCCTTCAGAACGTTCCAGAACTGCGGGAGCTCGTCCAGCCGGAGCCGCCGGATCATGCGGCCCATGCGGGTGATACGGGTCGTATCGTCGCGATCCCAGACCGCCGCCGCGACCGTCTGCCCAGGTCGCAACGGATACATCGTCCGAAACTTGTAGAGCCGGAAACGCCGGCCGTTCCGCCCGGCCCGCTCGTCGATAAAGAGCACCGGGCCGCGCGAGTCGAGTCTGATCGCGAGCGCGATCAGCAGCATGAGCGGAGCGGTGAGAAGAAGGCCGACCGTGGCCGCCAGGACACTCGACGTACGCCGCTGAGCGAGCTGCAGGCGAGACTTGCGGAAGGCGCCGGAGAAGATGAGAAACGACGGAGTCAGCGACTCGATGGGCAGCTTGCCGCTGAAAGACTCGTACGTGCCTAGACCGTCCTCTACCACGATGCCCTTGACCCCGCACTCCAGCAGCTGGCTCATCGGCATACGGCCCCGGCGCTCGGTCAGCGCGACGATCAGCCGGTCGGGCTTGATGTCGTCGATGATCTTGTCGAGTCTCTCCAGCGGTCCCAGCACCGGATAGGGTAGGCCGTTCGTATCCGAACCGTTGCCCTCGTCCACCACGCCCACGATGGCGTACCGGAAATTGGGCCGCGCCTCGATCTCGTGGATGATCCGCCGGGCCAGGGGCCCGGTCCCCAGCACGAGTACCCGGTCCGCGAATGCCCGACGCCGCATGATGGTGTAGCCGATGGCGCGGAGGGGAACGAGCAGTCCCGCCGCCACCAATAGACTGGACACGAAGGTGCCCTCGGCCATGCCGGCGTCGGGGACCATCGTATAGAAGAGCCCGAGCAGGATCAGCGCCACGCCGAACGACTGCAGCAGGCGCGACGCGAAGAGGCTGAAGCTGCGAACGACCCGCAGGTCGTAGAGATCGTTGTAGTAGAAGGCCACGATGCAGCAAAGCGAAACCGCCCCGGCCTGCCCGAGCATGGTGGCCACGTCGAGCCAGTCCACGAAGAGGCGATGACCCCAGGCAAAGGCGGTCGCCGCCACCGCCAGCGAGAGCAGGAGGCCTTCGACGATCGCGAGGATCACTGCGAGCGGTCCCGGGAGCGCCGGTTCCTCACCGCGGCGTCCTCGCCGCGCCGGAGCATTGCACCAACCTTTCGGCCCATCCGGGTGAAGGACCCGCGACGTTCGGCCCCGTCGAGCGCCGGTGTCGTGTAATACCCTGGGTAGCGATTTCGATAGCGGCCCGCGCCCAGGTTGTCGAACCCGTTGAAGACGATACCGATCATCTTGGTCGCGTCGACCGTATCGAGGGCGGTCTCCAGCAGCGCCCGCGGCGTCTGGTGAGCCGCCATGACCACGATGACGCCGTCGACCCAGCGGGTCACCACCAAACAATCCTGCACGATCGCCAGGGGCGGAGTATCCATGACGATGTAGTCATACTGGGTCCGGGCTTGGTCGAGAAGCGTCCCGAGCTGCGGGGACTTCAGCACCTCGTACGGGCTTGCCGGAACCTGGCCGGCCAGCACCACGCTCAGGTTGTACGGGGGCCGCGCTTGCACGATATCCTCCAGGGCGATGCTCGGATCAAGGATCGCATCCACCAGACCCACGGTCCGTGAACCATTGAACCCCAGCACTTGCCCGATCGAGGGACGGCGAAGGTCGGCCTCGACCAGCAGCACCGAGTTCTCCGAGCCCTGAGCAAGGGCCCCCGCCAGGTTGATGGCGGTGGTGGTCTTGCCGTCCCCGACCCCGGGACTCGAGATGGCAATGACCGAGAGCGCATTGCTCTTGTGCCGCTGCTCCACGGTGTGCCGCAGGGCCCGGTACTGCTCGGCCTCCTGACCGGAGGGGGCGACGAGGCTAACGAGGTGACTCTCGACCTCTCCGGTGAGCATCGCGGCGCGGCGCGGTCCAGCGGCCACTCGCCGACGCTGGGCGCCCGGTTGTGCCGCGGGGCCCGGATACGACGTCGAGGCCGCGGGCGGCGGCGGAGTCAGCGGGATCGGCGGCGGCGAGACCGGTGACGGCGGGGCCGGGGCCGGTGGCGCCTGAGACGGACCCGGAGAAGGGCGCTGGAGTCGCATCGCCCGATCGCGCTGAGCCTGCTCCAGAGCCTTCGAGAACTTGCTCATCGGGTGATCAGATCGCGAACCGATCGGGCCAGGTCCGCGAGATAGGAAGTGGACAGGTCCATGGCAGTGGGTACCACGTTCGGATGGAGGAAGATGGTGGCCGCCACACCGGAGACGAGGGCCGCCGAGACACCGAGCAGCCCCCAATGAAACGAGCTCATCTGGCTCGGCCTGTTCCGCGCGCGGGAGCGCCGCACGGCGACGCGGCCGCGCGTGCGGATCCGGGGGCGGGCGCCGACCTCGAGATAGCCGATGGCCTGATCCACGATGCCGCGGCTGATGCGCCGAGTCTGATCCGCGTAGCCGATCAGGAGGCAGTGATCACAAACCGTGTTGACGATGCGGGGAATGCCCGCCGCGTACTCGACGATGTGCTCCACGGAGGCCTCGGTGAAGATTCCCAGATCCCGGGCACCCGCCATCCGAAGCCGCGTCCGGATGTAGTTCCGCGTGCCGGAGCGGGTCATCGGTGGGATCGTGCACATGATCGAGATGCGCTGCTTGAGCTGGCGCAGCTCCGGCATCTCGAGGCGCGCGAGCAGCTCCGGCTGCCCCACGAGCACGATCTGGAGGATCTTCTCCTTGGTGGTCTCGAAGTTCGACAGGAGCCGGATCTGCTCGAGCGTCTGCGGGTAGAGGTTCTGTGCCTCGTCGAGGATCAGGACCGTGTTCTGGCCCGCGCCGTGGCGCTCGATCAGGAAGTTCTGCAGTACGACCAGCCGCTGGGCCGCCGACTCGCCCGGCTTCTCGATCTCGAA
>DATFUK010000583.1:0-2132 GCA_035260865.1 Candidatus Methylomirabilota bacterium
ATGGCGTCGAGCACACTGCCCGACGAGCAGCTCCCTCAATCGCCGATGGCGGTGACGACCGCCGCACACCGCTTGGCCAGCAGGGCGGTATCCTCCGGCCGGGCCGGGGCGCTCGGATTCGCCTTGGTCACGCGCACCAGCTCCCCCACGGCGTGGCGCGTGCGGAGGTGCTCGGCCACGCGCTCGAGGAAGACCATGCCGTGGGTCTTGCCGTTGGCGAGCAGTCCGAGCGTCGCGCCGGCCAGGCGCGGAGGGCGGGAGGCACGCGCCGCCGTCCGGGGCGGCACCGCACGTAGGGTCGGGTCGAGGATGCGCATCATGTGGGGACCTCCTTGGTGATGAAGGGCACGCTGCGGCCACGACTCCACGAGGGGAAGAAGGCGCTGTGCCCGCCCGCCGCTCCACCGCCCGCACAGATCAGGATATCGCCGGGGCCGAGGCCGCGATGGACGGAGATGGCCTCGTCGCCCGGCAGCACGCGCATGTGGGCGTCAGGCCCGCTCGGGGCGGTCGCCGCACCGCCGGGCGCGCGCGCGTAGAGCCACTGGCGCATCTCCGCACTCAGGAGGAATTGCGCCTCGACCTTTCCGGCTCGCTTGAGATCGGCGAGGGGCCGCCGGGCGTGTTCGTAGAGCCACGCCTGGGTCCGCGCGCGCGACCAGCCGGCGCGCGTCAGGTGCTGCGCGTGCTCGGGCGCCAGGACGATGACCGACCGACCCGGGCTCAGACTCGCGAGGCCCGCCATGGCGTCGGCAAAGGCGACGAGGAGGGTCTCGGGCTCGCTCGCCGCATGGACCAGGATATTGTGGCCAGACTCCGCCGCGAACACGGTCACCGCCGACTGCGTGCTCCGGAAGCCACGAGACACGTGCAGCGGCTCCCACGGGCTCGCGGCCTCATGTTCGGCGAAGCAGAGCGTGTACTTCCCCGCCCAGCCCTGGGTCGACTGATCGAGCACCCCCGCGTGGCAGCCGAGGCAGTTCAGCAGCACGAGGCGGAGCGTCCGGCCGATGGTGGCGTTGGCGCGGACCCCCGGACCGAAGACGTTCCCGCTCCCGTGCAGGCCAATCGCCTCGCACACGGGGCCGTTGACGATCACCATGAGCGCCGCCCCGCCGGTGCTCGTCGCCGGACCGTGGAGCGTGAAGTCGGGATCGCCGATGGCGAGGAGCGCAGCGCCCACCACCGGGAAGTACTCCGACCGGCAGCCGGCCATGACGGCATTGATCGCCGCGTGCCACGCCGTGACCGCGCGGTCGCGCACCGGCTCGTGGAGCAGGACCTCGTCGGCCCGCCACGGCCCGCCCGCGAGCATCCGCTCCACGAGCGCCCCGGTGGGCGGCACCACCGGGAGGCCGTCCGTCCAGTCCTGGGCGAAACAGGTCTCGATCGCCTGCCAGGGATCCTCCACGTCGATGCCGGGATGCTGGTCGTCGTGCATGTCGGCGATGCGCCCGAGGATCTGCCCGAATCGGCGCCGCGTCAAGTCGCGATCCCGAGCGGAGCGCCTATGCGCCGCGCACCCTCTTGACCGCTCGGTCTCTCTGGGGAGGGCTACTGGTCGCTAAGAGAAGGCGCCGGCCGCAGCTAGCGAATAGGTATGATCGGCAACACCACCCGCGACTCCCGCCCCCGCTCATGGAACACGGTGTTGTCCGCCACCACCCGCCGCCGCTCCCGCCCGATCGCCTCCCCCGTGTTCGGATTCACGTCGAACCGCGGGAAGTTCGAGCTCGACACATCCAGCCGGATCCGGTGCCCCGGCATGAACAGGTTGCTCGTCGGGTAGAGCGTGATCGTCACCTGCACCGGCTCGCCCGGCGTCACCAACTCCCCCCGCTCGCGCCCGTTCCGGTAGCGTAGCCGCGCGATGCTGTCGGTCAGATTCAGGGCATACCCCAGCGGAGACCACGCGCTCGGCGGGTAGACGTCGATCAGCTTGGCGGTGAAGTCGGTGTCCACCGCGGAGGTGGCCACCCACAGGTGGACCTCGATGGGGCCGGTCACCTCCGTGGGCTCGCGCAGGGGCTCGGTCTGGAACACCAGGACGTCGGGCCGGGAGCCCAGCGGCAGGTACGGCGGGCGGCAGCCGTGGAAGCCGGGGGCCTCGCGCTGGTCGAAGCCGCCCGGGC
>DATFUK010000584.1:0-2643 GCA_035260865.1 Candidatus Methylomirabilota bacterium
GACCAGGGCCAGGCCCAGCGCCACTTCCGCCACCGTGATGCAGATGGTGAAGACGGTGAAGACCATCCCGGAGACGTCGCCGAGGAAGCGGGCGAACGCCACCAGGTTGATGTTCACCGCGTTCAGCATCAGCTCGATGCCGAGCAGGATGCCGATGGTGTTGCGGCGGGTCATGACGCCGAAGAGGCCGATGCAGAAGAGCATCGCGGCCAGCGTGAGATAGGCCTGGAGCGTCATCTAATCGTCCGGCCGCGCGAAGTAGAGCGCCCCGACGAGGGCGGCGAGGAAGAGCACGCCCAGCAGCTCGAAGGGCAGCACGTAGCTCGTGAGCAGGCTCTGGCCGATCGCGCGCGTGAGGTCGCCGGTCACCGCGGGGCGCGGCACCGTGAGCGGGCTCTTGCGGAAGATCGCGAGGAGGCCGATCAGCAGAGCGCCCGACAGGATGAACCCGGTCAAGATCTGGCGGCTCGTCTGGGTGATGCGGTCGCCGACCAGCCGCTCGGTCACCACGATGGCGAAGACCGCGATGGTGACCACGCCGCCCGCGTAGAGCAGGAGCTGGACCGCGGCCAGGAACTCGGCGTCGAGCGACAGGAACACGCCGGCGGTGGCGGTCAGCGAGAGGGCCAGGTAGAGCACCGAGTGGAAGAGGTTCCGGGTCAGCACCACCGCCAGGGACGAGGCGAGCAGCACCACCGCCAGGCCCCAGAACGCGATCGGCTCGATGCTCACTCGGCGGCGCCTCCGGGTTTGGGCCCGGGGCCGGCCGCCTTGGCGGCGGGCTCGGCCGCGTCCGCCTTGGGCGCCTTCGGCGGCGTCTGCATATCGCGCAGCAGGTTGCCGGTCGCCCACGACGGCTCGAACTGGAGCCCGATCTGGTGCAGCCGGTCCTTGTCGAGGAGGAGCTCGCGCCGGTCGGATGTCGACATGTCGAACGACTTCATCATGATGATCGCGTCGGTCGGGCATACCTGGACGCATAGCTCGCAGAACTCGCACGCGTACAGCTCGAGCGTGAAGACCTTGGCGAAGTTCCGCTTCTCCGCCTTCAGCATCTCCACCTTGATGACCTGCGGCGGGCAGATGTACTCGCAGAGCCGGCAGCCGATGCAGTTCTCCTCGCCGGTCTCCTTGTCGTAGGTCAGGGCGAGCAGGCCGCGGTAGCGGTCCGGGTAGTTCCGTGTCCGGTCCGGATAGTGCACGGTCACCGGCCGGCGGAACAGGTTGATGAGAGTGACCTTCATGGCCCGTGGCACCGCGACGCACAGACGGAAGAAGTCGCCCCAGGCGCTCTCGCCGAGCCGCCTAGCCACCGGGCGCCCCCTGCAGCGCGACCACCAGCGCGGTCGCCATCAGGAGGAGGAGGCTCGCGGGCATCAGGATCTTCCAGGAGATGGCGAGGATCTGGTCGGCCCGGATGCGCACGAAGCTCCAGCGGATCCAGGTCACCACGAGGAAGACGACGACCGCCTTGAGCGTGAACCACACGGCGCCGACCCACGGGGAGCCGTCCGACCCGGGCCCCGCCCACGCGCCCAGGAAGAGCAGCGCGCCCAGGTACGAGGTGGCGATGATGTGGGCGTACTCGCCGAGCTGGATCAGCGCGAACTTCATGCCCGAGTACTCCACGCGGAAGCCGGCGACCAGCTCGGACTCGGCTTCCAGGATGTCGAAGGGCACGCGGTTCTCGGCGGCCAGGGTGGTCACGAGGTAGAAGACGAAGGCGATCGTGCCGAGCGGGAACCACGCCACGTACCAGAGGCCGGCCTGGGCCTCCGCGATGTCGGAGAGCCGCAGCGACCCGGCCAGCAGTACGGGCACCAGGGCCACGAAGATGAAGGGCAGGTCGTAGGAGATGATCTGGTTGACCGCCCGCATCGCGGAGAGCAGCGCGTACTTGTTGTTCGAGCCCCACCCGCCCATGAAGAGCCCGACGATCTCCATGGCCGAAACGGCCAGGAAGAAGAGGATGCCGATGTTGAGGTCCGCGATGCCCAGCCCCGGCGCGAAGGGCAGCGTGGCGAAGATCAGCATGCAGGGCACGAGGAAGACGATCGGGGCCAGGTTGTAGACGGACCGGTCGGCGGCCCGCGGCACCACGTCCTCCTTCATCATGAGCTTGAGCGCGTCCGCGATCGGCTGGAGCAGGCCGTGCGGGCCGACCCGGTAGGGGCCGATGCGCGACTGCATGCGCGCCGCGAACTTGCGCTCGAGCAAGGTGACGTAGGTGACCATGCCGATGATCACGTTCAGGACGATGAACGCGACGATGAACGCATCAACCGCGTCCCACATCATGTCTGGACTCGGCCAATCGGTACGTGGACTCGGCCATCGTCGGATGCGGGGGCCCAGAAATGGCCCCCGCACTCCCCCAATCCGCGGACAGCCCGTTCCATCCTAGCGGTCGACCTCGCCGAACACCGGGTCCACCGAGCCCATGATCGCGACCACGTCGGCCACCCGGCAGCCGATCAGGATGTGCGGGAGCACCGAGAGGTTGGAGAAGGAGGCGCCGCGCCACTTCATGCGGTAGGGCTTGGCTCCGCCGTCGGAGACGAGGTAGCAGCCCACCTCACCACGCGGCCCTTCCACGCGCGCGTAGCCCTCCCCCTTGGCCACGCGCACCTGGCCCACCGACTT
>DATFUK010000585.1:0-2756 GCA_035260865.1 Candidatus Methylomirabilota bacterium
CGCCCGCGGTATGGGGGGTGATGATCGCTCTCGGGTGGGTCCAGAGGGGGTGATCTTTGGGCAGCGGCTCCGGATCCGTCACGTCGAGGCCTACGGCCCAGATCAGGTTTTCTTCGAGGGCTCCCAGGACGTCTTCGCCGCGGATGATTTCGCCGCGGGTGACGTTGATGAGGATGGCGGTGCGCTTCATCTGCATGAAGCGCTCGCGGGTGAAGAGGTGATGGGTAGCCTTGGTGAGCGGGAGGCCGATCACCACCGCGTCGGAGGCGGCCAGGAGGTCGGCGAGGCGGTCGGCCGGCCAGATCGCCTCGACGCCGGGCTCGGGCTCGACGCGCTCGACGTCGACGCCGAGGACGCGCATGCCGAAGCCGACCGCGCGGCGGGCCACCGCGCGCCCGGTGCCGCCGAAGCCCACGATGCCGAGGGTCTGCTCGTAGAGCTCGCGCTGGTGGACGCGGATGGGCTCGCGCAGCTCGTAGTCGGGGGTGCGGATCGCGGTGTGCAGGCCGCGAGTCAGCGCGAGCAGCAGGGCGAAAGCGTGCTCGGCCAGGTGGATGCCGACCTCGCCCTTCTCGCTGGCGAGGGGCACGTCGTGGTTGATCAGCTCGGGAGTGAGGATGCTGTCCACCCCGGCCCCGATCGAGTGGTAGTAGACGAGACGGGTCGCGACGGAGAACAGCTCGGGGGCCACGCGTCCGAAGATGACGTCGGTGTCCGGCAGCTCGCGCCGCTGGGCCCCCTTGTCCTTCACTTCCACGATGCGCGCGCCGGGACCGGCCGCCTCCAGGATGTTGGCCCGGTCCGCGTCGGTGAGGCCGGAGACGATCAGGTTCGGGACGAAGAGGATCTTCACGGCTACTGCAGCTCCGGGATCACCCACTTCGGCGCGCGGCCGGCGGCCACGCGCTGGATGTTGTCGAAGCCGTTGCGGAAGCGCGCGGTCCAGTTCTCCCAGGTGGGCCCGGCCGAGTGCGGCGTCAGGGTCACGTTCGGGAGCGAGAAGAGCGGGTGCTCCTTGGCGGGCGGCTCGTCCACCAGCACGTCGAGCCCGGCCGCCGCGACCTGGCCGCCCTTGAGCGCGGTGTAGAGCGCGGCCTCGTCCACCACCGGCCCCCGGCACGTGTTGATCAGGATCGCGCCCGGCTTCATCTGGGCGAACTGGGGCGCGCTCATGATGTGGCGCGTGGAATCGTCCAGCGGCACGTGCAGGCTCACCACGTCGGAGGTGCGCAGCAGCTCGGGGAGCAGCACGAACCGGACCCCGAGGGCGTCCTCCTCCGCCTCGGTGAGGCGGGCGATGTCGTAGTACTGCACGGTCATGTCGAAAGCGGCGGCCCGGCGCGCGACCTTCTTGCCGATGTTGCCGAGCCCCACGATCCCGAGCGTCCGGCGCGAGAGCTCGTAGACCCGCTGGTCGTCGAAGCCGCCCACCCGCCACTTCCCGGCCACCACGTCGTTGTGGAAGCGCACCACCCGCTTGAGCACCGCGAGGATCAGCATGAGGGTGTGCTCGGCCACCGCGATCGCGTTGGCGCCGCCGTTGTTGGAGACCGGCACCTTGGCCTTGCGCGCGGCCTCGATGTCCACGCGGTCGTAGCCCGCGGAGAGGAGCTGCACGAGCTTGAGGTTGGGCGCGGAGCGGAAGAACTCCCCGCCCATCTGGCGGGCCAGGCCCAGGTAGTACTCGGCCTGCGCGGCCGCCGCGTAGAACTCGGGCGTACCGAACTCGGCGATCAGCAGCTCGAAGCCGGCGGGGGTGAGGGAGCGCGCGATCTCGAGGACCGCGTCGGACTGCTTGGGGGCGAAGAGGATCTTGGTGGCCATCTCATTGCTCCTCGAGCGGAATGGTGGCGGTGAGGCACGGCTCGCCGCCGTGCACCCGCGTGGTGTGCCCCTTCCCGGTGGTGTCCTCCACCAGCCGCGCGTCGCCGGGGCCGAAGACCTGCTTGGAGCCGTCGCCCAGTCCGATCTCGAGCTGGCCGGCGAGGATGATGACGAACTGGCGCCGGGGAGCCGGATGCCAGTCGATGAAGTTGCCGACCGGACTCTCCCGGAAGGAGATCTGGGTCGTCGCGAGCCCCTTGGTCCACGACGGGGTGCGCGCCAGGTCGATCGGGTCGATGTGGGACTGCCCGTCCTTGCCGGTGTAGAGCCGGAATGTCTTCATGGCGGCCTCGCTCCTAACCGTCTTGTGGGGTGAGCGCGGGGATTATATCATCCGGTGCGCAGACTGCGAGGGTGAGCGGAAACGCGGATTTACGGAGGGATTTTCAGGCGCGGAGCGAGTGACGCAGATTATTGCAGCAGATTATTGGTCGGCTGCGCTTACTCCATCTGGTAGGTGAGCAGACTAGACAAGCCCATCAGCGTGGCCATCCTGTGGCTCATGCCCCGCCCCAGGAGCGGGCACGAAGCCTTAGAGCACGAGCTACGAGAGGAGCTGCCAGCCCAGTTAGCTGAGTACCAAAGGGAACTGGCCGCTACGCCGAGTCCATCTACCGAGCGCCGCAAGTGGCTAGCGTGGCAGATTCGGCGGGTGGAGAAGAGGACGACACACCTTACCGTGCTTCTCCGGGAGAAACCACAGTGAGCAGCGAATTCCCGAAGCTACCTCGGCCCGATCTTACTGAAGAGATTCTTAGCGCCGTTCTTGATGAGGTCAGGAAAGACGGCTGGCAAGTATTCAAAGACGATCACGATCACTTTGTCATCCAAACGGACAAGAATCGGCAAGTCTTGCTAGAAGTTCACGGCGG
>DATFUK010000586.1:0-8380 GCA_035260865.1 Candidatus Methylomirabilota bacterium
CGCGCAGGGCCGCGCGCGCCTCCCGCGCCACCACTGGCTCGGCGCACGCGCCACCGACCCAGCCGGTGACGCTCCCGTCCGGCCGGATCAGCGCCTTCGCCCCCGGCTTGGCCGACGTCGGCCGCTCACAGCGGACCACCGTGGCGAGCGCGAAAGCCTCGCCACGGCGCCGGAGGTCCGCGGCCAGCGCGAGCAGATCTTCAGGCATTCGGGGCGACCCGCGTGGGCATACTCGGTGACTTCTTGTTCTTATTGGGGGGGAGCGGCGCCGCTCCTCCCCCAAGCCCCCCCACCGCCTCGCTCATGGCTTCGCGCCTGGCTTCCCGTTCCTACTCCGTCACGCCCTTGTCCCGCAGCAGGCGCCAGACTTTGGGCGGCGTGATGGGAATGTCCACGTGACGCACCCCGAGATGCCAAAGCGCGTCGACCACCGCGTTGGCGATGGCGGCGGGGGCGCCGACGGTGGCGGACTCGCCCACCCCCTTGGCGCCGAGGGGGTGATGCGGCGAGGGCGTCACGGTGTGGCCGGTCTCCCACTTCGGCGTCTCCACCGCGGTGGGCACTAGATAGTCGATGAAGCTCCCGCCCTGCACGTTGCCGATCTCGTCGTAGGAGATCTCCTCGAAGAGCGCGGGGGCCAGGCCCATCGTCAACCCGCCGTGCACCTGCCCCTGGACGATCATGGGGTTGATGATGTTACCGCAGTCGTCGATGGCCACGAAGCGGCGGACCTTCACCTCGCCGGTGCCCTTGTCGATGTCGACCACGCAGATGTAGCTGCCGAACGGGTAGGTGAGGTTGGGCGGGTCGTAGTAGCTGACCGCCTCGAGCCCGGCCTCCATCCCCTGCGGATGATTGGTGTAGGCCGCGAAGGCGATCTCCTGGATGGTCTTGGACCGGTTGGGCGCGCCCTTGACCGAGAACTTGCCGGGCTCCCACACGAGGTCCTCCGGCGCGGCCTCGAGCAGGTGCGCGGCGATCTTGCGCGCCTTCTCCTGGATCTTGCGCGAGGCGATGGCGGCGGCGGCGCCCGCCACCGGGGTGGAGCGGCTCGCGTAGGTGCCGAGACCGTAGGGCGCGGTGTCGGTGTCGCCCTCCTCGACCTTGATGTCCTTGGCCGGGATGCCGAGCTCCTCGGCCAGGATCTGGGCGTAGGTCGTCTCGTGCCCCTGGCCCTGCGACTTGGTGCCGAAGCGGGCGATCGCCTTGCCGGTGGGATGGATGCGGATCTCGCAGCTGTCGAACATCTTGAGCCCGAGGATGTCGAAGTGCTTGGACGGGCCCGCGCCGACGATCTCGGTGAAGCTCGAGATGCCGATGCCCATCAGCTCCCCGCGCTGGCGCTTCTCCGCCTGCTCGCGACGCAGGTCGGCGTAGCCGATGGTGTCCATCGCTTTGCGGAGCGCGCCCCCGTAGTTGCCGCTGTCGTACTCCCAGCCGAGCGCCGACTTGTAGGGGAACTGCTCGGGCTTGACGAAGTTCTTCATCCGGAACTCGGCCGGGTCGACGCCGAGCTGGTGGGCCATGATGTCCACCATGCGCTCGATCGTGTGCACCGCCTCCGTCACGCGGAACGAGCAGCGGTAGGCGATGCCCCCGGGCGGCTTGTTGGTGTAGGCCCCGTCCACCTCGACGTGGGCCGCCTTGAGGTCGTAGGACCCGGTGCAGACGTGGAAGAGCCCGGCCGGGAACTTGGAGGGGTTGGCGGCCGCGTCGGTGTAGCCGTGGTCGGCCAGCGTCTTGATCCGCAGCGCGGTCAGCGTGCCGTCCTTCCGGGCGGCCAGCTCGGCAGTGATGTGGTAGTCACGCGCGAAGGAGTCCGCCTGGAGATTCTCCATGCGGTCCTCGATCCACTTCACCGGCTTGCCGGTGAGCACCGAGGCGGCCACCGCGATCACGTAGCCCGGGTAGACCGGGACCTTGCCCCCGAAGCCCCCGCCGATGTCGGGGGAGATGATGCGGATCTTGTGCTCCTCGAGCCCCACGTGGCCGGCCACCAGCGCGAACACGGTCCGGATCGCGTGGGGGGCCTGGGTGGTCATCCAGACCGTGAGCTTGTCCTGGACCTTGTCGAAGTGGGCCACGCAGCCACAGGTCTCGATCGAGGCCACGTGGATGCGCGGGATATAGATGTCCTCCTTGACCGTGACCTCCGCCTCGGTGAACACGCGGTCGGTCTCGGCCTTGTTCCCCCACTCCCAGTGCCAGATGTGATTGTCCTTCTTGTCCTTCTTGTCCGTACGCAGCACCGGAGCGCCCGGCTCCAGCGCCTTCCTCGGATCCACCACGACGGGCAGCGGCTCGTACTCGACCTCCACCGCGGCCACCCCGTCGGCGGCCGCGTAGCGGCTGGTCGCCAGCACCGCCGCGACCTCCTGGGCCTGGTACATGACCTTCTCCACCGGCAACACCATCTGGGTGTCCGACATGAGCGTCGGCATCCAGTGCAGGTTGTACTTCGCGAGGGTCTCGCCGGTGATCACCGCGAGCACCCCGGGAATGGCGGTCGCCTTGGAGGCGTCGATCTTCTTGATCTTGGCGTGGGCGAACGGGCTGCGCACGATGTCGAGGTAGAGCATGCCGGGTAGCACCACGTCGTCCACGTAGGTGCCCTTGCCGCGGATGAACCGCGGGTCTTCTTTCCGCTTGACCGAGTGCCCCATCCCGCCGACTTCGGGCGATGTTCTGAGTGCCATCATGCGCCTCCCTGGAGCTTGGCCGCCGCGTGCTGGACGGACTTGACGATGTTCACGTAGCCGGTGCAGCGGCAGAGATTGCCGGAGATGGCCCGGCGGATGTCGTCCTCGGTGGGGTCGGGGTTCTTCTTGAGGAACGCCACCCCGGTCATGAGCATGCCGGGCGTGCAGTAGCCGCACTGCAGCCCGTGCTCGGCCATGAAGGCCTCCTGCAGGGGGTGGAGCTTGCCGTCCTGCTCGAGCCCCTCCACCGTGGTGATCTCGCGCCCGTGCGCCTGGACCGCGAACACGGTGCAGGACTTGACCGGCCGCCCGTCGAGCAGCACCGTGCAGGCCCCGCAGTGGCTCGTGTCGCAGCCGATGTGGGTGCCGGTGAGCCGCAGGTCCTCGCGGATCATGTGGACCAGGAGGAGCCGCGGCTCCACCTCCGCCTCGTGCTTCTCGCCGTTGATCGAGACCTTGACGAGCATGGGCTCAGCCCCCTCTCTGCGCGCGCTCGATCGCCTTCCGGAGCGCACGGCCTGTCAATACCCGCACCAGGTCCTTCTTGTACTCGACCGATCCCCGGAGGTCCGCCTCGGGCCGCGCCGCGTCCGCGGCGAGCTGGGCCGCCTGCTTGATCGCCGCGTCGTCCGGCCGCTTGCCCCGGAGCGCCGCCTCGGCCTGCGTCGCCTTGATCGGCACCGAGCCCACGTTGGTGAGGCCGATGCCGACCTGCTCGCAGGTGCCGTCGGCGGCCATCGTGATCTGCACCGCCACCGCGGCGGTCGCGAAGTCGCCGACCTTGCGCTCCATCTTCACGTAGGCCCCGCCGCTGCCCGGCTTGGGCGCGGGCACCCGGATCTCCACCACGATCTCGTCGGGCTTGAGCGCGGTGCTCAGCGGGCCCGTGAAGAACGACGTGATCGGGATCTTCCGCTCGCCGCCCCCGCCGACCGCCACGATCTCGGCCCCGAAGGCGAGCATCGTCGCGGGGTGGTCGTTCGCGGGGTCGCCGTGCGCGAGGTTGCCGCCGATCGTGGCCAGGTTGCGCACGATCGGGTCCGCGATGACCTTGCAGGTGTCGAACAGGAGCGGGTAGCGGGAGCGCACCAGGTCCGACTCCTCGAGATCCACCTCGCGGGTCAGCCCGCCGATGCGCAGCGCGCCCCCGTCCTCGCGCACGTAGGCGAGGCCGGGGAGGCCGTTGATGTCGATCACGTGTCGCGGGGAGGCGAGGCGGAGTTTCATCAGCGGGATGAGGCTCTGCCCCCCGGAGAGGATCTTGGCGTCATCGCCGAGCTTGGCGAGCAGCGCGGTGGCCTCCGCGATCGAGCTGGGTGCGTGATACTCAAAAGCGCCCGGAATCATCGTGGTGACTCCCTTCTGGATCTGCCCGGCGCGGGCGCTCGTGAACGCGAGCCCGGCGCGCTTCATGGCGACCCGGAGCGATTCCAGCGACAGCGTGGGCACCACACCGGCGTGGACGAGATACTGCCGGAGCCTCGCCAGGCTCCACCGCGTCCCCGGGATGCCCAGATCCCGGGGCCGGGCGCTCACGACCATGGAGATGTGACGGAGTGCATCGGAAGAGATCCTGGCGGGGCGGCCGGACCGCGGACGATCCAGCAGTCCGGCGACGCCCGAGCGGTCGAACCGGCTCAGCCAGTGAGTCACGGTGGGGCGCGAGAGCCTGAGGCGCCGGACGATCTCCGGAACCGCGACCCGCGACGCGGAGAGCAGGATCACCCCGGCGCGCGCGCGATTGCCCGCGGGCCCCGAGTCGCGGAGCCGGATCAGCTCCGAGCGCTCGGCCGGGGTCGGCTGCCGCACGAACCGGCTGGGAACGTCCGCCACCCATCACCTCTCCCTTGGGGGTCGCGGGAGAATCATGCCAAAGGACTTTCCGGTGACTGAAAGTCCCTGACGGCCGGCACGGTACGACCGGCCCCGCTCGCTGTCAAGAGGCGCCGACTACATCGGCTTGAGGGGCGGGCGCTCGCCGGCGGGCAGGGGATGGCGGTCCACGTTCAGCACCATCGAGACGATCGAGTAGTAGCCGCTGGCCGCGATCAGGTCGATCACGCCCTGCTCGCCGAAGCGCTCGACCGCGGCCTTGAACGTGACGTCGGAGACCGCCTTGTCGCGGAACAGCTCGGCGCAGAAGTCGTGGACGATCCGCTGGTCGTCGTTCATCGACGATGGACGACGCCCCTCCGCGATCGCGTCGATGATCGCATCGGGGAGCCCGGCGGTGCGCGCGAGCTGGCTGTGGGCCCAGAACTCGTACTGCGCGCTCCAGAAGCGGCCGGTGATGAGGATCGCCATCTCGTTGAGCGCGGCGGGGATCGTGGACTGGAAGCGGATGTACTCGCCGATCTTCTGCACGCGGTCGGCCACCTCGGGGCTGCGCAGCAGCGCGTTGAAGGGCCCGCGGGCCCCCTTGCGCGGGCCCGAGACGATGGCCTGGTAGCTCTCCCGCTGGCGCGGGGTCATGGTGGCTTCGGTGAGCACGGCGAAGCGGCGGCCGTCGGCCGGATTCTCTGGGGTCATCGGGTCTCTCTCCTTTTTGAGGCGGTGGCTCGTGAGTGGGTGGCGGCACAGCATACCGCGGTAAGCTCTCCGGGTGGACCCTCGACTCGACGTCATGGTGGCGGCCGCGCGCGCGGGAGGCGCGACGGCGCTCGCGCACTACCGGCGGCAGGAGCTCTCGGTGTCGCTCAAGGCGGACCGGTCCCCGGTCACCGAGGCCGACCGCGCGGCGGAAGCCGCGATCCTCGACGTGTTGCGTGCCGGCTGCCCCGATCACGGGGCGCTCGGGGAGGAGCTGGGCGAATCGGGCCCGCGGACGCGGCGCTTCATCGTGGACCCCATCGACGGCACCCGGAACTTCGTGCGGCGCATCCCCACCTGGGCGGTGCTGATCGGGCTCGAGGAGGAGGGCCAGGTGATCGCGGGGGTGGTCTACCAGCCGGTCACCGGGACGCTGCACACCGCGTGGCGGGGGCAGGGCGCCTACCGCGACGGCGCGCCGATCCGGGTCTCCCCGGTGGACGCACTCGAGCGCGCGCTGGTCGTGCACTCCTCCGTGAACTTCCTGCGGCGGAGCGCGTACTGGGAGGGATTTCTCCGGCTCACCGATCGGACCCAGGTCCAGCGCGGCTTCGGCGACTTCTCGGCCTACCTGTGGGTGGCCGAGGGGCAGGGGGAGATCGCGCTCTCGACCACCGTGAAGGCGTGGGACGTGGCCGCGCTGAAGGTCCTCGTCGAGGAGGCGGGCGGGAGGCTCACGGATCTCGACGGCGGCTCCGGCATCTACGGCAGCACCGTCTTCGCCAGCAACGGGCTGCTCCACGACGCGGCGCTCGCCGCGATGCGAAAGGGGGAACACGCGTGAAGACGTTCCGGGATCGGGTCGCGGTGGTGACGGGCGCGGCGAGCGGCATCGGCCTCGCGCTCGCCGAGCGCTTCGCGGCCGAGGGCGCGAAGGTGGTCATGGCCGACGTCGAGGAATCGGCGCTCGCCGCCGCGGCGGAGGGGCTGCGCGGGAAGGGGGCGACGCTGCTGGCGACCCGCGTGGACGTCTCGCGTCCCGAGGACGTGGAGCGGCTGGCCCGGGAGACCTACAGCGCCTTCGGCGCGGCGCACGTGCTCTGCAACAACGCAGGGGTCGCGGTGCTCGGCGCGGTGCACGAGCACACGCTGGCCGACTGGCAGTGGGTCATCAACGTGAACCTGTGGGGGGTGATTCACGGCGTCCGCGCGTTCCTGCCCCGCATGCTGGGGGGCGGCGACGAGGGGCACATCGTCAACACCGCGTCCATGGCCGGGCTCACCACCGCGCCGTTCATGTCGGTCTACGACGTCACCAAGCACGGCGTGGTGGCGCTCTCGGAGTCCATGTACAAGGAGCTCCAGTTGACCGGCGCGCCGATCGGCGTGTCGGTGGTCTGCCCCGGGCTCATCGACACCAACATCATGCGATCGTCCCGCAACCGGCCCGAGGAGCTCGCCGAGGCGGGGAAGGCCGGGCCGATGGCCCAGAGCTTCGGACAGGCGCTGTCCGACCGGCTCGCCGGCGGCTATCCGCCCTCCGAGGTGGCCGGGCAGGTCGTCGAGGGGATCCGCGAGGGCCGCTTCTACATCGTGCCCGCCCAGCCGGAAGTGAAGAGCGCGATCGGGGTCCGCGCCGAGGATCTGCTCGAGCTCAGGAACCCGACGATCCGGCGGCCCTAGGCCATGATTGCCGGCCTCGACCATGTGGTCATCGTGGTGCGCGACTTCGAGACCGCGCTGGCCTTCTACACCGGGGCGCTTGGCTGCGAGCCCCTCGGGGTGGAGGACTGGCGGGCGGGCCGGCGCCGGTTTCCTTCGCTGCGCGCGGGGCGCACCATGATCAACGTCCACCAGGCCGGGCGCCCGGTCGGGCTCGACGCGGGCAACATGCAGGTCGGGTCCGAGGACCTCTGCTTCGAGTGGAGCGGCCCGATCGACGGCGCCGTCGAGCGCCTCCGGGCTCACCGCGTGCCGATCGAGGTCGGCCCGGTCAAGCGCTTCGGGGCGCGGGGCCGCGAG
Organism: Candidatus Methylomirabilota bacterium; assembly: GCA_035260865.1. Taxonomy (GTDB): domain Bacteria; phylum Methylomirabilota; class Methylomirabilia; order Rokubacteriales; family CSP1-6; genus CAMLFJ01. Next base: position 7,251 of record DATFUK010000586.1, read on the forward strand.
GGGACGTCGGTCTACTTCCGCGATCCCGACGGCAATCTCCTGGAGCTCATGAGCTACGACTGACGCGGGCCGCCCGCCCCGAACGACCGCTTGACAGCCGCTCCCCGACTTTAGTAATAATGAATCTCGCTTTCATGATTAAGTAACCGGGGAGGCACGCGGTGCCCACGCTCCTGACGCTCACGATCAACGGGGAAGAGCGCGACGTCCTCGCGCCGGCGCACAAGACCCTGCTCGAGGTGCTGCGCGAGGAGTTGAACCTCACCGGCACCAAGCACGGCTGCGAGCTGGGCGAGTGCGGCACGTGCACCGTGCTGGTGGACGGGGAGCCCGTGCTCTCGTGCCTGGCGCTGCCGGTGGAGTGTCAGGGGCGCGAGATCAGGACGGTGGAGGGCATGGCGGAGGGCGGCCGGCTCCACCCGCTGCAGCAGGCCTTCGCGGAGCTGGGCGCGGCCCAGTGCGGGTACTGCACGCCCGGCATCCTCCTCACCGCGGAGGCGCTGCTCGTGGACGTCTCCACCCCGACGCGTGACGAGATCAAGCACGCGCTCGCCGGGAATCTTTGTCGCTGCACGGGATACACCAAGATCCTCGACGCGGTCGAGCTTGCCGCCCTACGCATGAAGGGGGCTCGCGCATGAAGAAGGATCGCTTCTCGATCATCGGCCAGTCCCTGCCCAAGATCGACGCGTGGGCCAAGGTGGTGGGCGAGACCAAGTTCGCCGACGACATGGTGATGTCGCGGATGGCCCACGGCAAGCTGCTGCGCAGCCCGCACGCGCACGCGCTGATCAAGCGGATCGACACCACGCGCGCCCGCGCGCTGCCCGGGGTCTACGCGGTGATCACCGGGCACGATCTGCCGCGCGTGAAGTTCGGCATCCTGCCCGTCTCGCAGGACGAGGAAGCCCTCTGCGTGGAGAAGGTGCGGATGGTCGGCGACGCGGTGGCCGCGGTGGCCGCGGTGGACGAGGAGACGGCCGAGCGGGCCACCGAGCTGATCGAGGTCGAGTACGAGCCGCTGCGCGCCCTCATGTCCATCGAGGCCTCGCTGGCCCACCCGGAGGTGCGCATCCACGAGTACGGCGACCGGCCGAACGTGCACAAGGCGGTGTCGCTGCAGTTCGGCG
>DATFUK010000587.1:0-7752 GCA_035260865.1 Candidatus Methylomirabilota bacterium
TTGAGCAGCCCGCTCTTGCTCGTGGAATAGGCGATGTTGCCGGCCTGGCCCTGGTGCCCCGCGGTCGAGACCACCACCACGATGCTGCCGCGCCGCTTCTGCTCCACCATGAGCCGGCCCACGTGCTTGGTGCAGAGAAACGTCCCGGTGAGGTTGACCGCGATCTGGCGGTTCCAGCGCTCGACCGGCATCTCGAGCACGCTCAGGCCGCCCAGGATGCCCGCGTTGTTGACGAGGATGTCCACGCCGCCATAGGTGTCCCGCACCCGGGCCACCATCGCCTCCACCTGCGCCTCGTCGGTGACGTCGCAGGCGATCCCGAGGGCGTCCCCGCCGCGCCGCTTGATCGCCTCCGCGCACTGGCGCGCGTTGTCCTCCGTCACGTCCACGCACGCGACGATGGCGCCCTCCTCCGCGAGCCCCTCGGCGATGCCGCCGCCGATGTTGGGGCTGGTCCCGGTCACGACCGCGATCTTCCTGGCTAGGCGCACGGGCACTCCCTTGTCACCCTCTCCCCCCTGGGGAGAGGGCAGGGTGAGGGTCAGCCGAGGCCGCCGCCGCGCAGCCCGAGCAAACGCGCGAGCAGGGCCCCGGCCAGCGAGACGAACATGATGATGCAGGCCACCACCACCGCTTCCTCGAACTTGCGCTGGGCGACGTAGTCGAGCTGGAGGATCGAGAGAGGGCGATTGGCGGAGGTGGTGAGCAGCGCGAAGTTGCCGATGTTGCGGGCGGCCCCCACGAACGTGATCATGCCGACCGCGAGCAGGGTCGGGGCCATCAGGCGCAGGATGATGCGGCGATAGGTCGCCCACCAGGTCGCGCCCGCGATCCGGGAGGCCTCTTCGAGCTCGCCGCCGAGCTGCATGAGCCCGCTCCGGATGATCTGCACGCCGAGCGGCATGCCCGCGATGACGCCGGCGATGATCAGGAGCGCGGTGGTGCCGTAGAGCGGGCGCAGGAACCCGATGCCGAGGAAGAGCCAGAGCAGGGCCAGACCCAGGATGATGCCGGGCACCGTGAACGGCAGCCAGGAGACGAAGTCGAGCAGGCGCCGCCCCGCGTAGGACGTGCGCACGACGATGTAGGCGATCAGCGAGTGCACGAGGATCGCCACCACCGCGGTGCCGATCGAGAGCACCAGGGTGTTGTGGAGCGAGCGGAGGAACAGCTCGTCACCGAGCACGGTCTGCCAGTTGGCGAGCGTCCACGGGTCCGGCACGTGGAAGAAGCCGAACAGCTTCATGAAGGTGCCGAGGAGCGCGAACACCACCGGGATGCCCAGCACCACCACCACCAGCGCCAGGACGAAGAGGGTCGCGGGCGCGCGCCACCGACCCAGCGCGTGGACCCGGCTCTGGAACTGGCCGGTGACGGTGGTGTAGCGCCGGCCGCGGGTCAGCCGCTGCTGGGCGAAGACGAGCGGGAGCATGGCGGCCAGGATCAGGACCGCGAGCGCGGTGGCCGCGTCGTAGCGCGGCACCCGGGTGACGAGCAGGTCGTAGATCGTGGTGCTGAAGACGAAGAAGCGGAAGGGCAGGCCCAGCACCTGCTCCACCTCGAAGGTCTGGAGCGACACCATCGTCCCGAGCAGCAGCACCGACAGGATGGCGGGGGCCATGACCGGCACCGTGATGCGGAGCGCGGTGCGGAGCGTGCCCGCCCCGGCCACCCGCGAGGCCTCCTCGAACGCCGCGTTCATGTTGCGGAAGGCGGGGGTGAGGAGGATCACCTTGACGGTGAGCGAGCCGGTCACGATGTGGACCCAGACGATGCCCCAGAACGAGTAGATGTTGAAGGGGCCCGCGCCCACGAACGGCAGGGCGGCGATCGAGGTGTTGACCAGGCCGTACTCGGGATCGAGGAGCAGGATCCAGCTGAGCGTCACCGTGAACGGAGGCAGGAAGAATGCGGCCCAGAACGCGAACTCGATCCAGCCGCGGGCGGGCAGGTCGGTGCGGGCGATGAGCCAGGCGATCAGCACCGCGAGCGGCAGCGAGATGAGCTGGCGCGCCAGCGTGACCGTGAGCGTGTTGACGAGCGCCGACCGGAGGCCCGGCTCGCCGAGGGCGGCCCGCCAGCCGTCGAGGCCGTAGCGGGCCGGCTGGCCCGGCGGGGCGACCTGGAGGCTCTGGAGCGCGACGAGGAGCAGCGGGAACACCACGCAGAGGGCCACCGCGCCGAGCACGACGGTGCACAGCAGGCCCTGCAGCTCGAGCCGCCGCGGCCGGGCCGCCGCGAGCGCGCCGGTCAGGCCGGCCACACGCTCACCAGCTCCGGCGGGAAGCCGAGCCGCACCCGATCGCCCTCGCGCCACTCGCGCGCCCGGGTCAGGAGCAGCACGATGCCGTGCTCGCCCCCGAGGCTCACGCGGGCCTCGTAGCGGTCCCCCACGAAGGACAGGGCGTCGATCGTGCCGAGGAGGTGGTGGGCCTCGCGGGCCGCCGCGTCGTCGGGCTCCACCCGGATGTCCTCGGGGCGGATCGCGATGGTCGCGGCCGCCCCCGGCGCGAGCGCGGCCGGCGACGCGTTGCGGCCGGTCAGGGAGTGTCCGGCCAGCGCGCCGTTCATCGCCACCGTGACGCACCCGGCGGCCTCATCGGACGCGGGCGTCGTGACGCGGCCGCTCAGGATCACGGTCTGGCCCAGGAAGTCGCGCACGAAGGCGGAGGCGGGCCGCTCGTAGAGCGCGCGCGGGGAGCCCACCTGCTCCACGCGCCCCCCATGCATCACCGCGATGCGATCGGAGAGGCTCAACGCCTCGACCTGGTCGTGGGTGACGAACAGCACCGTGATGCCGAGGCGGCGCTGCAGCAGCTTGACCTCCATCCGCATCTGCTCGCGCAGCTTCGCGTCGAGGTTGCTGAAGGGCTCGTCGAGCAGGAGCAGGTCCGGCTCGTAGACCAGCGCCCGGCAGAGGGCCAGGCGCTGCATCTGCCCCCCGCTCAGCAGCGTGCCGGGGCGCGCCTCCAGGCCGCCCAGACCCACCAGGTCGAGCACGCGCGCCACCCGGTCGCGCACCGCGGCCTTGGCGAGGCCGCGGAGGCGGAGCGGGTAGGCGACGTTCTCGAACACGGTCATGTGCGGCCACACCGCGTAGGACTGGAACACCATCCCGAGGTTGCGCTGGTTGGGGACCACGAAGAGGCGCCGCGCCGCGGAGGCGACCACCCGATCGCGCAGGGTGATCTCGCCCGCGTCCGGGCGCTCGAGGCCGGCCACGAGCCGGAGGGTGGTGGTCTTGCCGCAGCCGCTGGGGCCGAGCAGGGTGAAGACCTCGCCGCGCCGGATGGACAGCGAGACGGAGTCCACCGCCGCCGCCTCGGCGCTGAACCGCTTGCTGACGCGGTCGAGCGCGAGGACCGTCTCGCCGACGCCGGGCTGCGCGCCCACTGTTGCATCCGTCGGCGCGGCTACTTGATGACCGCCTTGCCGATGTCCTGCGTCTTGACGACCTCGGCCAGGTTCTCCTCGGCGTCCACCTGCAGGAGCTTGGCGGCCCGGGGCACCACGATCTGCGGATTGCCCGGCTCCACCCCGATCCGCCGGCTGTTCGTCTCGACCTCGCGGGCCCACACGATCTGGGCGTCCTTGGTGAGCAGCCAGTTGACGAAGACCTTGGCCGCGCCGGGATGCGGCGCCCGGTTGATCAGCCAGACCACACTGCTGCTGGAGTTGACCGTGTCCATCTCGGGGAAGTGGAAGGTCTTGAGGTTCTTGCCGAGCCCCTGCTTCTGGAACTGGCCGAGGAGCAGCGGGTTGACCCCGAGCGCGATCGGGTAGCGGCCCCGCACCATGAACTCGGCGATCTGCCGGGTGTCGCGGCTCAGCGCGGGCTCCTGGTCCACGAAGAGCTTCTTGATGATGTCGTCCCCCAGGTTCAGGCGGGCGCTCGTCATGGACCAGAACGAATCGCCCATCGTCCGCACGTCGGGCAGGAGCAGCTTGCCCTTCCACCGGGGGTTCAGCAGGTCGGTGAGGCCCTTGATGTCTTCCTTCACCAGGTCGGTGTTGATCGTGATGCCCGCGCCGCGGACCGCGCAGAAGCCGTAGGCGAGCGCGCGGTCCTTGACCGCCGCGAAGCCGCGCTCGAAGCCGCCCTCCCAGCCCGCGTCGTCCAGCGCCTCCGGCAGCACGATCGCGGGCCGCACCGGATCCCACACGCCGGCCGGGCGGAGGACCTGGAGCGCGGTGCTCGTGGGGATCATGGCCACGTCCCAGGTGAAGAGGCTCGCCTGGCGCTCCTGGAGGATGCGCGGGGCGAAGTCCTGCGAGTGCAGGCCGGTGTGCTCGAGCTTGATGTCGGGGTACGCCTGGGTGAATGCCTTGAGGGCGCGCTTGTAGCCGTCGCCCGGGAACGTGTTGACGACGACCTTGCCTTCCTTCCGGGCCGTGGCCACGACCTGCGGCCACTCCGGCGGGGTCGCGGCCGCGCGGGCCGAGTTGGCACGGGTGAGCGCGGCGGCCCCGCCGAGCGCGAGGGCCTGGAGGAGTCGTCGCCGGGTGAGCGTCATCGGGCCGCCATCCGCCGCTGCTCCTGGAGGTACCGCACCGAGACGCGCTCGAGCGGCACCGCGTCGGGCGACAGGCCGTCGGGGTTCTTGTACTCGAACGCGGCGTCGCGGCCGCCGAAGTGCTTGGTCACCACCAGCCGCCGCCACTGGATCACCTCGGCGTCGGTGGACGAGAGCTTCTCCGGGGAGTCGTAGCGCTGGTTGATCATCACCCGCTCGTCCTGGCGCGAGAAGTTGTACTCGATGATCCACCGGTGGATCGCCGCGTAGGCCAGGCGGTCGGCGAGCCGGGCGAGCGCGGTGCGGGGCCGGAGGCAGTGGTAGTACCACACCCGCGTCAGATGCTCCTCGACCGGCACGCACATGCGGGTGTAGAGATCCCAGCCGAACTCGGCGCGGAACATGCCGGGCAGGTGGTGGCCGCCGCACCACCGGGCGGACCGGGGCGGGGGGATGTGCCGGCGCGCGCGCTCCGCGAGCGGCCGGGTCAGCCAGGTCCAGAGGCGCCGGTACGTGGTCTTCGGCCACTTCCGCCCGTCGGCGTAGAGGTCCTGGGCCGGGTTCTGGCGCATGTAGTTGCTCTCGGCCACGTCGCCGCCGAACCCGTTGCCCACGAAGATCGGGTGCTCGCCCTGTGCCCCGCGCGCGATGAACCCGGTGCGGGCGACCACGATCGCGTTGCGGTGCACGTAGTTGACGTGGGAGTCCATCGAGTTCTCCAGCGCGACCTCCCAGTTGCACCGCCAGTTCACCTGGCCGATCAGGATGAGGGTCTCCTCGTCGAAGAACTCCTCGGGCACGTCCTCCTCGATGGGGGCGGGCGGGCCCTCGCCGATCCACACGAAGACGAGGCCCTTGAGCGTGCGCGTCGGGTAGGCCTTCGCCTCGGTCCCGGCCTTGCCGCACACTCCGGAATTCGGGCCCTCGGAGAGCACCATCACGTTCTTGCCCGACTCGTCGTACACCCAGCCGTGATAGGGGCAGGCCACCGTGCCCTGGTAGTGGCAGTCGCCTTCGCTCAGCCGCGCGCCGCGGTGCGGGCAGACGTCCTGGATGGCGACCACATCCCCGGCGGCGCCACGGAAGAGACAGATCTCCTCGCCGAGCAGGGAGACCTTCACCGGCTTGCGCCGGCCGACCGTGCGGTCCTCGATCGCCGGGTACCAGTAGTTGCGCAGGCCGAGCTTCGGGATCAGATGGCGGATGTCGCCGCTGAGCCGGGGGACGCCGTTGCTCGCGTCGGCGACGTGGAGACGGGACGTGGACTGGGGGGTCGGGGTGGGCACGCCGAGCTCCTCTCGCGCCTCAGGGCATGAACGTGGCGAAGCACTTGTTCGAGTTGAACGACCAGGTCTCGATGAAGTCGCACTCGTCCGGCTTGCGCCCGAGCGCTTCCATGGCGCCGGCCAGCATGTACCAGTTGAGCATCTCCTGCTGGCCCGACGTCTCGATGGCCCCGAGCGGCGTCTTGCGCCATGTTTCATAGTCGCCGACGCGGAGCGCCTCGTAGAGCCGCCGGTCCGACTCGATGTCCGGGTAGAGCTGGTGGTGCTTGTCGGTCAGGAAGGCGTGCGACCAGCTCGACGACGCGATCAGGGCGACGCGCCAGGGACTGTCGCGCATGACCCGCGCGGTCGCGGCGCCCACGTCCATGCAGCGCTTCGGGGACGGGGACGGCGGATCGAGATCGGCGCCGGCGAGCGGGTTGGCGAGGCTGGCGCGGCCGCCGCGCTGCGCGATCACCCGGCGCCCGTAGCAGTTGACCTGGAACGGGATCACCGGGTACGGGAAGCCGACGCGATCGTAGTCGAGGAACATGATCGTGTTCAGGAACGCGTGGGCGAGACCGGGGTAGTGGAGCGGCTTGTAGGCGTACGCCATGTCCACGCCCTGCTCGAGGAGCCCGGTGGCGAGGTACTTGCCCGCCTGCCGGTGCCCCGCGATCCGGAAGGTGGTGTCCGCGGGCTCGTTCCAGACATTGGGGGCGACGCCCGGGCGCTGCCACGGGCGCGCCTCGATCTGGTCGTAGGCCAGCACGCAGAAGGGCGGGATCACGTCCTCGGTGAAGTTCTCGTGCTGGTCGTCGCCCCAGACGATCACCACGTCGGGGCGGAAGTCGTCGAGGAGACGCCGGGCCTTGCGGAAGTGCTGGAGCAGGGCGTCGCGGTGACCGGCCGCGCTCGCGGTGCCGCCGTCGGCGCCGTACTCTGCGCGCATCGGGGCCGGCCAGCTCGCCGGATCGCGGAGCCGGGCGGGGAGACCGGGGTCCTGCTGGACCCGGCGGAGGATCGCGGCCATGTTCTCGTCCAGGCCGGTGAGCGGCGGGTAGTGCGTCATGCCCAGCCCGAGAATCTCGCCCATGAGAGGATCCCTCCGCGTCGGGGTGCCAGCGCTTGGGCAACCCTAGTCCCCCTCCCCGGGGCTTGTCAAATCCGCGCGATTGGCCGCTTTTCCGCTACTGCCCGCCGGTCACGTCGATGGTGACGCCGGTCACGAAGTCGGCGTCGGACGAGGCCAGGAAGCAGATGACCCGCGCCTGGTCCTCGGGGGTGGCCACCCGGCCGAGTGGGGTGCGCTGGATCTCCGCGGCCTGGCCCTCGGCCGAGCGGCGCTCCCAGTGGGGCCGGATGCGCTCGGAGAGCGTGAGGCTCGGCGCGATGGCGTTGACCGTGACCCCGTGGGGGCCCAGCTCGAAGGCGAGCTTCCGGGTGAGCGCGATGATGCCCCCCTTGGCGGTGGCGTAGGCGCTCGAGCTCGACTGGCTGATCCCGCGGCCGGCGATGGACGCGAGGTTGACGATCTTGCCGCTCCGCTGCCGCTTCATCACCGGGATCACCGCGTGGCTGAACAGGAAGGTGCCGGTCAGGTTGAAGTGGAGGAGCTTCTGCCATTCCTCGAGCGTGAGCTCGTCCAGCAAGGCGGCGGGGCGGCTGACGACGGTGCTGCCGCCCACCCCGTTGACCAGGATGTCGATGCGCCCGTGGGCCTCGACGGCCCGCTGAACCGCGGCCCCCACGGACGCGGCGTCGAGAGCGTCGGCGCGCAAGGCGAGCGCGCGCCCGCCCGCGGCGACCACGTCCGCGGCCAACCGGTCGAGCGCGGTCGGCTCCACGTCCACTCCCACCACGGTGCCGCCCTCGCGCGCGATGATCATCGCGGTGGCGCGGCCGATGCCGGCCCCCGCCGCCGAGATCAGCGCCACCTTGCCCTGGAATCGCATGACGTGGCCCTCCCGGGC
>DATFUK010000588.1:0-10853 GCA_035260865.1 Candidatus Methylomirabilota bacterium
GAGGCGGGCCGGGTCCACCGGCTTCGAGAGGTGCGCGTCGAAGCCGGCGGTGAGCGCGCGGCGGGTGTCCTCCTCGCTCGCGTACGCGGTGAGAGCGATCGCGGGCAGCCGCCGGCCGAGGCCTTCCTCCATCGCCCGCAGACGCCGCACCAGCACGTAGCCGTCCTCGACCGGCATGCCGATGTCGCTGATGAGGAGATCGGGCCGCGCTTCCCGGATCGCGTCGAGCGCCTGGGCCGCCGAGTCCGCGGTCCGGACCTGCGCGCCGCCGCGCTCGAGCATGAAGCGCATCACCTCGCGGGCGTCCGCCTCGTCGTCCACGATGAGCAGGCGCAGGCCGGTGAGGGTCCGGCCCACCGGACCCTCGGTGGTGACCGCGGCGGGCGCGCGCTCGGCGGTCCGGGTCGCCGCCGCCACCGGCAGGCGCACGATGAAGGTGGCGCCCTGGCCTTCCCCCTCGCTCTGCACCGCCACGCCGCCTCCGTGCAGCTCGACCAGGTGGCGCACGATGGCGAGGCCGAGACCCAGGCCGCCGTAGGCTCGGTTGGTGCTGCTCTCCGCCTGGCGGAAGCGCTCGAAGACGTGGGGCAGGAACTCGCGCTTGATGCCCGCCCCGGTGTCCGCCACCGTGAGCATCACCTCCGAGTTGCGCCCGGCCACCGACACGGTCACCCGCCCGCCCTTCGGGGTGAACTTGATCCCGTTGGAGAGGAGGTTCCAGAGCACCTGCTGCAGCCGGTCCGGATCGCCCATCACCGCGGGGAGATCGGGCTCGATCCGCACCTCGAGCGTCACCGACCGGGCCAGCGCGGCGGGCTCGACCGCCTCCATCGCGGCCCGCACCACCGCGGGCAGGCGGACCGGCCGCGCCTGCAGCCGCAGCTTGCCGGTGACGATGCGCGAGACGTCGAGGAGATCCTCGATGAGCTGCCCGAGCGTCTTGGTGCTCCGCTCGATGGCGTCCAGCGCGCGCTCCGCGCTCGCCGGATCGAGATTGGGCGACCGCAGCAGGTAGGCCCAGTTCAGCAGCGGCTGGAGCGGGCTGCGCAGCTCGTGGGACAGGGTGGCCAGGAACTCGTCCTTGGTCCGGCTCGCCCCTTCCGCCTCCGCGCGCATCTGGTGCTCGTGGGCCAGCAGCCGCATGTTGTGGATGGCGATGGCCGCGTACTCCGCGAGCTGGAGCAGCACCGCCTCGGTGCGGTCGTCGAAGGGCTTCGGGGTGCGCCGGTGCACGTAGAGCAGCCCCTCGACGCGCCCCTCCACCATGATCGGCACCACCAGGGTGGTCACCACGCCCTCGGCCCGGATGACGTGCGCGTGGTCGTGGGTGATCCGCGGGTCCTCCATGATGTCGTCGCTGCGGAACGGGCGGCCCGCCTCGAGCACGAGCCCACCCGCTCCCCGGCCCGGCTCGATGACGAGCCGCCCCTGGGCGCCGCGGTACTCGCCGGCGCGGTTGCGCATGACGATGGAGCCGCTCTCCGTCTCGCGCAGGGCGACGCTGGTGAGGTCGCACCGGCAGAGCTCCTTGGCCCCGTCCACCACGCGCTGCAGGACGGTGGACACGTCCTGCGCGGTGTTGAGCGTGCGGGCCAGCTCCGCGAGCACCTCCGCCTCGCGCCGTTGCCGGCCCGCCGCGACGAAGAGGATCGCGTTGTCGAGCGCGACCGCGGCCTGCACCGCCAGACCCTCGAAGCCGGCGACGGCCTCGGGCCCGAGCGGCGCGTCCGCGCGGCGGGCGACCACCAGCACGCCCAGGAGCCGGTCGCGGCTGATCAGGGGCTGCGCCATCGCGTGGCGCACCCCGAGGCCGACCACCGCGGGCAGCGCGTAGGGAGAATCGGGATAGTCGTTCACGAGCAGCCCGCGCCGCTCGCGCGCGCAGGTCGCCACCATCCCGCCTTCCGCCGGGAACGGGGCCTCCGACTCGAGCTCGGCCCGGCTCCACATCCGGGGGTCGAGCGACTGGCTCTCCTCGTCGAAGAGATAGGCGAACCCGGTGCCGTCGAACAGGCGGCCCGCCCGCTCCACGACCAGGTCGAGGAGGCGGTCGAGGTCGAGCTCGGCGCTGAGGTCGCGCTGCACGCGGGCCAGCGCCTCGAGCTGCTCGCGGCGCGCGATCTCGAGCGCGAAGAGCCGCGCCTTCTCGAGCGCGATGGCGGCCTGGTTGGCGAAATCCTGGAGCCGTCGGATCTCCTCCGCGCCGAAGGCGCGCCCCGTCACGTCGCCGACCGCGAGCACCCCGGTGACCCGGCCGCCGATCATCAGCGGCACCGCCAGCACCGAGCCGTGCCCGGACTGCTCGACGAGCGCGCGCGTCGCGGGGGCGAGCGTGAGACGGGGATCGGTCAGGATATTGGACGTGGAGACCGGGCGCCCCTGGCTCACCGCAAAGCCGGCGAGCGCCTCGTTCTGTGGGATCCGGGTGCCGCGGGCAAACGGGCTCCCCGAGCCCGAGGTCGCGACCGCCACCAGGCGGTTCGTGGCGGGCTCCAGCTCCCACAGCACGGACAGGGTGCCGCCGAGCAGCGCGCGGATCGCCTCCGCGATGTGCCGGCCCACGCTCGCGGTGTCGAGCGACTGCACGAGGGCCTGGCCGACCTCGGAGAGCGCCGCCGCGTCGCGAAGGGCCGTCCGCTCGCGCGTGAGCGTGGCCGCCTGATCGCGCTCGATCGCGCGCCGCTCGGTGAGATCGCGGAAGACGAGGATCACCCCCACCGTGTGGCCGGCGCGATCGTGGATGGGATCGGCGCCGCCCGCGATGCTGCACTCGTCGCCGCCCCGCCGGGCCAGCAGGACACCCGCGGGGAGCACGGCCACCCGGTTCTCCCGGAGCACGCGCGCGGCCGGGCTCTCGACGGGCGCTCGAGTGTCCTCGTCGAGGATGCCGAAGATCGCCGAGAGCTCGCTCCCGCGAGCCTCGGCCGCGCGCCAGCCGGTGAGGACCTCGGCCGCCCCGTTCATGAACGTCACGCGCCCGGCGCGGTCCGTGACGATGACCGCGTCCCCGATGCTCGCGAGGGTGACCGCCATCTCTTCGCGCTGCGCGTGCGCGCGGTCCTCGGCGCGGCGCCGGCCCGCGGCGAGCGCGCTGATGGACCCCGCCACCAGCACGAAGAGGAGGACGCGGACGAGATCATCGCGGTACGGCGGCACGATGAAGGCGGTGTGCCCCACGACGGAGGCGCCGGTGGCCAGGAGGCCCGGGCCGAGGCCGCCGTACCAGGCGCTGACGATCACGGCGGCCAGCAGCAGGAAGAGCTGCGAGCGCTCGGCCAGCGGGGCGGTCACGTAGGTGCACGTGAAGGCCAGGGCGACCGCCAGCAAGACGACGCCGTACGCCTTCCGAGACTTCACCGAGCGAAGGACCAGCACGTCGAATGAATCCGCGGCTCGCTGCATCGCGTCAGGCTCCCGGCCACATCATACCCTCCGCGCCACGGCCCGGATCGTGCTGAGAAGGGCAATGCCCGTGCCCAGCGCCACCCGCACGCAAGTGTCCGGTTCCCCTGAGACCGACCCAAAGGTGGTGGTCCGGCCGGCCGCACACGGTAAGTTCGACCCGGTAAGGTTCAACCCGGAAGGAGCAAGGAGACATGGGCGACACCGGCTGGCTGATCGTGGCGATCGTGACCGGAGTGCTGGCGGCCGTCGGCTGGATCGCGCGGGAGCGCTGGATCATGCGGCGGCGGCGGCGCTGACGCCCTTGCGCCGGCGCGCGCAAGGGCGGTAGCCTACGCGGGGCCGCGCGGCGGAGGCGATCGAGGCCGCGGGCCGGGGGGAATGCATGGGCGCTCAGAAGGCGCGGATCGGGATCATCGGGGCTGGAGCCATCGGCTGCGTGGTGGGCGGCCTGCTGGCCAAGGCCGGCCACGACGTCACGCTGGCCGATCAGTGGCCCGAGCACGTGGAGCAGATGAAGACCGGTGGGCTGCGGCTCTCCGGAAGCTGCGGCGAGCACGTCGTGCCGGTACGGGCGCTGACCCTGGGCGAGTTCGGCCAGGTGCGCGAGCCCTTCGAGGCGGTCTTCGTGGCCGTGAAGTCCTACGACACCGAGTGGGCGACCCAGATGGCGGTGGACCACCTGCGGAAGCCCGACGGCGTGGTGGTGGATTTCCAGAATGGGATCAACGATCACCGGGTCGCCGCGGTGGCCGGGCGGGACCGCACCCTCGGCTGCGTCATCCTCATCAGCGCGGGCATGTACGAGGCGGCCCACGCCATCCGCACCGACCGGGGCAACGCGGCCTTCAAGATCGGCGAGCACGACGGCACCGACTCGCCGCGCGCGCGGCGGATCGCGGAGATCATGAGCGAGGTCGCGCCCGCGGTGGTGACCACCAACCTGTGGGGCGAGCGCTGGTCGAAGCTGGCGCTCAACTGCATGCTGAACCCGCTCGCGGGCCTGAGCGGGCTCGGCACCGCCGAGGTGCGATCGGACCCGACGTCGCGGCGCGTGGCCGCGCAGATCGGGGCCGAGGTGGTGCGGGTCGGGAGCGCGCTCGGCCACCGCGTCGAGCCGATCCTGGGCATCGCGGCCAAGCGCTTCGCGGACGCCTCCGGGGCGGCCGACATCGAGACGCTCGGCCGGGAGATCGCGGCGGACGCCCAGAGCCGGAGCGGCGGGCGGCCGTCGCTGCTGCAGGACGTGATGAAGGGCCGCCGCACCGAGATCGATTATCTCAACGGCTTCGTCGCCGCCGAGGGCCGCAACGTGGGCATTCCCACGCCCTTCAACGACGCGGTGGTGACCGCCTTCCACGCGCACGGCGTCGGCCGCCTCACCCCCGACCCGCGCAACCTCGAGCCCCTCGCCCGCCTGCTCGCCTAGGAGTGCGCAGCGTCGTTCGAGCGCCGGCTCCGCCGGCGCAACCCGTCCTGGGGGAGGCTCGGAGGGGGCCCCCTCTTAGACTTCAGATGGGGCCCCCTTCAATATGGTAGTGGAGCTGCTGTTCGTCCTGGGCGTCGGTCTGGCCGCCGGCACCCTCAGCGGGATCGTGGGCTTCGGCTCGTCCATCATGCTGATGCCGGTGCTGGTGATCGTGTTCGGGCCGCTCCACGCGGTGCCGATCATGGCGATCGCCGCGATCCTCGCCAACCTCTCCCGCGTGCTGATCTGGTGGCGCGAGGTGGACTGGCGCGCGGTCGCGGCCTACGCGGTCACCGGCGTCCCCGCGGCGGCGCTCGGCGCGCGCACCCTGCTGGTGCTGCCCCCGCGGCTGATCGAGTGCGCGCTCGGCGTCTTCTTCCTGCTGATGATCCCGGGGCGGCGCTGGCTCGCCACCCGCGGCTTCCGCCTTCGCCTGCCGCACCTGCTCGCGCTCGGCGCGGTGATCGGCTTCCTCACCGGCATCGTGGTCACCACCGGCCCGATCACCGCGCCGATCTTCCTCGCCTACGGGCTCGCGAAGGGCGCGTTCATCGCCACCGAGGCCGCCGCCTCGCTCGCGGTCTACCTGAGCAAGAGCGCGGTGTTCCGCCGCTTCGGCGCCATGCCGCTCCCGGTTATCACGCAGGGCCTCATCACCGGCGCGTCGCTCATGGCGGGCGCCTGGATCGCCAAGCGCTTCGTGCTCCGCATGCACCCCGACCGCTTCCGCCTCGTGATGGACGCCCTGATGCTCCTCTCCGGCCTCACGATGCTCTGGACCGCGTACTTTGGGGTCAGGTCTTGAATTACGACATTTCCGCCGGGCGCCGCCGGAAGGCCACGCGCGAGGAAATGTCGTAATTCAAGACCTGACCCCGATCTCGCCGTCGTGCTCGCCGATGCGCGGGGGGGCGCGGCGGATGGGGGGGCGCTGGCCGTCGAAGGACAAGGGCAGCGAGACGACGTCGTAGTCGTCGCCGGGGAGGCGCTGGATGATGCCGATGGCCTGGGCCTGCGGCTGGGTGACCGCCTCGGGCAGGGTGTGGATGGGGCCGCACGGCACGCCGCCCGCTTCCAGCAGGTCGATCCACTCGCCCTTGGTGCGCGTGAGGAAGATCGTCTCCAGCAGCGCGAGCAGCGCGGGTTTGTTGGCCACCCGCGCCGCGTTGGTGACGAAGCGCTCGTCCCTGGCCCACTCCGGGTGGCCGACGACGGTCGCGAGCTTGGCGAAGAGCCGGTCGTTGCCAGCGGCCACGATCATGGTGCCGGTCTTGGTCTCGAAGCCCTGGAACGGCACCACGCGCTGGCTCCCGGTCCGGTGCCGCTCCGGCACCTCGCCCGAGGCGCGATAGCTCGCGAAGTGGCCCTTGAGCCACGCGAGGCCCGTCTCGTAGAGCGAGGCGTCCACCACGCAGCCGCGCCCGGTCTGCTGGCGCTGCACGAGCCCGGCGAGCGCGCCCATCGCGGTCCACATGCCGGTGCCGTAGTCGAGGATGGAGGTGCCGATGCGGGTCGGTGGCCCGCCCTCGTCGCCGTTCATCATCATGAGCCCGGAGAACGCCTGCACCATCGGCTCGAAGCCCGGCTTCATCTTGAGCGGACCCGAGCGGCCGAAGGCCCAGACCGAGCAGTAGACGAGCCGCGGGTGGCGCGCGAGCAGCGGGTCGGGACCGAGCCCCATCTCCTCGAGCGAACCCGGGCGCAGGTTCTGGACCAGCACGTCGGCGGTCCCGAGGAAGTCGAGCAGCCACGCCACCGCCTTCGGGTCCTTGAGATCGAGGCTGATTCCGCGCTTGTTGGCGTTGACCGCGAGGAAGCCCGGCGACACGCCCTTCCAGAAGGGCGGCCCCCACTTGCGCGCGTCGTCGCCCTCGGGCCGCTCCACCTTGATGACGTCGGCGCCCATGTGCGCCAGGATCTCGGCGGCCATCGGCCCGGCCAGGTTCTGCGCGACCTCGACGACGCGGATGCCCTCGAGCGGCAGCATCGGCGCGGCGCTCACGCCTTCGCCGCGGCGATCGCGTCCAGCATGACCGGCTCGAAGCGGTGGCCGTCGCCGTCGCGCACCACCCGGCCCGGATGCGGGAAGTGGGCGGGCAGCACCAGGTCCCCCGAGGCGGCGTGGCGCTCCACGAAGGCCCGGCGGGTGGCCGCGGCCTGGTGCGCGTCGTAGCAGAAGATGCTGCTCCACTGCGGCTCCGCCACCTGCACCACCCGGTGCATCAGGTCGCCGGAGAAGACCGCGTCGCCCGCGCTGGTGTGCACGCGGACGCCGACGTGCCCGGGGGTGTGGCCCACCCACGGTTCGTACGAGAGCCACGGATCGACCCGGTAGCCGCTGTCGACCATCACCGCCTGGCCCGCCTCCACGACCGGCACCACGCTGTCCACGATGCAGCCCGACTTCTCGCGGCCGGCCTCGTTCTCGTGCTTCCAGAACTCCCACTCCTCGCCCGGGAAGACGTATCGCGCCTTGGGGAACGTGGGCACCCAGCGGCCGTCCACCATGCGCGTATTCCAGCCCACGTGGTCCACGTGCAGGTGCGTGCACAGGACCAGGTCCACCTGCTCCGGGGTGACCCCGGCCGCGCGGAGATCGTCGAGGTAGCCGCCCTTCCGCTTGTTCCACAGATCCGTCTCGTGGCGGATCTTGTCGTTGCCCACCCCGGTGTCGACCAGCACCGTGTGCTGCGGCGTCCGCACGATCCAGGTCTGGATCCGCGAGCCCATGTCACCGGTCACGTCGTCGAAGAAGTGGGGCTTGATCCAGCGGTGGTGCTGGACGATCCGTCCCGCGTCCGACTCCGGCAGCATCTGGGTGGTGGGAAAGGCCGAGCGGCCGATCTCGACGATGCGCGAGATCGAGACCTCTCCGAGCGGGAGGGTGTCCATGGCTCTCTCCTAGCGTTCCGTCATGTGCGGCCAGAGCGATTCCGCGCCGCGCGCCGCGACCTGGCGACCCAGCGCCACCGACCAGTGATTCTCCGCGCCGAACTCGGCCCGCCAGGACCAGAGCCGCCGCGTGACGAAGTGCAGCGAGTGCTCGTAGGTGAAGCCGATCGCGCCGTGCGCCTGGTGCGCGATCCCCGCCCCCAGGCTCGCCGCCTCGCCGGTGCGCACCTTGGCCACCGCGATCTCGAACGAGGCGTCGCCGCCCTCCCCGGTGCGCTCCACGATGTGGAAGGCCTGCTGCGCCGCCATGCCCGCCGCCGCGGTGTGCCCGGCCAGGAGGGCCAGGTTCTGCTGGATGGCCTGGAAGGCGGCGAGCGGGCGGCCGAACTGCTTGCGCTCGGTCACGTACTTCACGGACTGGGCGAGCAGGAACTCGAGCCCGCCCGCCATCTGGGCCGAGCGCACCAGCGCCCCGCCGGCCCACACCGGCTGCCGGCCGAGCCGGCCCCGCAGGGGCGCCGCCGCGACCACCGGCGCGCCGGACCAGGTGAGCGTGTCGCGCGGCTCGCGCGCCAGGCTCGCGTCGGCCTCGATCTTGGCCGCGCCGGCGGCCACCAGCGCGATCATCGGCGCGCCACCCCCGTCGGCCACCACCACCACGTGCCCGGCGCGCGCACCCCAGGGCACGCGGGTCGCGCGGCCGCTGAGGGCCCATCCACCGCCCTGCCGGGCCAGGGTGAGGCCTTCATCTATATGCGCGGGCGCGACCGTCATGGGCCCGAGCGGCGCATCCAGGCCCGCCTCGGCCAGGATCGACCCGGCCAGGATGGTCTCGGCCAGCGGCACCGGCGCCGCGAAGCGGCCGGCCGCCATCAGCACCACGAACGCGTCGTTCCAGGAGCCGCCCGCGCCCCCGCGGGCTTCGGGCACCTGCGGCAGCGTGAGGCCGTTCTCCTCCAGCGCCTGCCAGAGGGCGGCGGGCCACTCGCCCTTCTCCGCCCCCTCCAGTACCGCGGTGGTGACGTGATCGGTGAAGAGGCGCGTACACGTCTCGGCGAGGATCGTCTGCAGCTCGTTCATGATGATCTACCTCAAGCCCAATCCGCGGGCGATGATTCCTCTCAAGACCTCACGCGTGCCGCCGCGCAGCGAGAACGACGGCGCGTGTTGAACGAGATAGCCGAGCGTCTTCTCGAACTCGGTCCCGCTGCCGATGCGCGGCTCGGCGCCGGTGAGCGCGTGCACCGCCTCCGGGATCTCCTGCTCGAAGGTGGTGCCGATGTCCTTCATCACCGCGGCCTCCAGGTTCGGGTTCTGCCCGGCCTGCAGCATGGTGGCGATCGAGAGCGACATCTGGCGCAGGGTCACCAGGTGCGCGGTGAAGTGGCCGATGAGCGCGGCGGCCCGCTCGGGCGGCTCCTGGCCCGCCTCGCGGATCAGCTCGATCACGAGCTGGAGCGAGGAGAGATAGCGCTCGGGCCCGCTGCGCTCGAAGCCGAGCTCGGTGGTCACCTGCTTCCAGCCCTCGCCGTCCTTGCCGACCAGCATGTCGTCGGGCACCAGGCAATCCTGGAAGTGCACCTCGTTGAAGTGGTGCCCGCCGGCCAGGTCGATGATCGGGCGGATCGAGATGCCGGGTGACTTGAGATCGACGAGGAACTGGGACAGCCCTTCGTGCTTCTTGTCCGGCACCACCTTGGTGCGGAAGAGCGCGATCGCGTAGTCGGAGAGGTGCGCGTTGCTGGTCCAGATCTTGGTGCCGTTGACCTTGTAGCCGCCCGCCACCTTCTCGGCCCGGGTGCGGACGGAGGCGAGGTCCGAGCCGGAATCCGGCTCGCTCATGCCGATCGCGAAGGCCAATTCGCCCCGAGAGATTCGCGGAAGAAAGCGCTGGCGCTGCTCCTCGGTGCCGAAGCGGAGGAGCAGGGGGCCGCTCTGGCGGTCCGCCACCCAGTGCGCGCTCACCGGCGCGCCCGCGGCCAGCGTCTCCTCGAGCACCACGTAGCGCTCGAGCGCGGTGCGCTCGTGGCCGCCGTACTTCTTGGGCCACGTCATGCCGATCCAGCCGCGCTCGCCCATCCGGCGCGAGAAGTCGCGGTTGAAGCCGCCCCAGGAGCGCGCGCGCTCCGCGGGCCGGAACTGGGCCAGCTCCCGCTTGAGGAAGGTGCGGACCTCGTCGCGCAGCGCTTCCGCCTCGGGGGGAAGCGTCGACAGCTCGAAATTGAAGGTCGCCATAACCCTTACCCCTCTCTTGTATTCGCTCGGCTCGCCTTCGGCTGCACCTCGCCCTACAACTACCGGAAGAGTGACCGCGCGATGACCATCCGATGGACTTCCGACGGCCCTTCGCCGATGCGGCGCACCCGGGCCTCGCGATACCAGCGCTCCAGCGGGAACTCCTTGGACACTCCGTAGCCGCCGTGAATCTGGACCGCCGCGTCGATCACCCGCCCCAGCACCTCGCTCGAGTAGAGCTTGGCGATGGAGGCCTCGACCCGCGCGTCCTCGCCGCGATCCGCCTTCCACGCCCCCTCCCAGATGAGCCAGCGGCACGCGCGCAGCTCCACCTCCGCGTCGGCCAGCATCCACTGGATGGCCTGGCGCTGGCTGAGCGGGGCGCCGAACGTCGAGCGCTGCTTGGCGTACTCGATGGCCATCCGGTGCGCCGCGGTCGCCACCCCGAGATTGCAGGCCGAGTAGGGGAAGCGGTTCTTGACCAGGAGATCGAAGGCCAGGTTGAGACCCTGGCCCTCATCGCCGATGAGGTTCTCGGCGGGGATCTCGCAGTCCTCGAAGCTCACGTCATTGGGAATCGCCGAGGTGCGAATCACCCGGATGGGCTTGGCGTGGAAGCCGGGAGTGCCGTGCTCCAGGATGAAGCAGGAGATCCCCCCGCGGCCCTTCGCCTTGTCGGTCCGGGCGAACACGATGCCCCACGGCGCGTCGTGCGCGCGGGAGATGAAGACCTTCCGGCCGTTGAGCACCCACTTGTCGCCGCGCCGCTCCGCGCGGGTCTGGATCGCCCCGGCCGGATCGGATCCGCCCGACGGCTCGGTGATCGCGAAGAAGGTCTCGTAGCCCTCGCGCAGCG
>DATFUK010000589.1:0-2109 GCA_035260865.1 Candidatus Methylomirabilota bacterium
GAGCGGCGGACCGGCGTGGGCGCGGTGCTCAACACCTCGTTCAACCTCCACGGCGAGCCGATCGTGGGCGGCGCCGCCGACGCGGTGGATACCTTCGAGCGCTCCGGCCTGCCGCACCTCGCGGTGGGACACTGGCTCCTGTCCAAGAAGTAATGGCGCAACCTCTCACCCTCTCCCCTCAGGGGAGAGGGCAGGGTGAGGGGTGAGCGCGGTGTCGCTCCCCACCGTCGACGCGCCCTGCTTCCTGTGCGGAGAGGCCGGCGCCGATCCCGTCTGGTCCACGCCCGATCGAGCCTTCGCGGTGCCCGGCGTCTACACGGTCGCGCGCTGTCGGGCGTGCGGCTTCCTCTACCAGCACCCGCGGGTCCAGGACGAGCACCTGGCCGCCTGCTACCCCGATCACTACCCGCGCCATCAGGAGCCATCTCCCCGCATCCCCTTCAAGGGCTCGCCCGCGCGCATCCGCGCCGTGCGATGGGCGCTCGCCTCGCGCCTGGGATACGGATCGCTGCGCGAAGCGGGTGCGGGGCTCATGACGCGGGCGCGGGCCGCGCTCCTCTTCCGACGGATCAAGTGGGACTGCCCGCCGTGGCGCGGGCGAGGCCGCTACCTCGACGTGGGCTGCGGCTCGGGCGGCGCCCTGGGCGTGGCGCAGGCGCTCGGCTGGCAGGTGACGGGCCTGGAGGTGGACGAGGCGGCGGCGAGGAAGGCCCGGCGCTTCAGCACCCGCGTCCACGCGGGTGACCTCCTCGACGCGCCGTTCGCGCCGGGCGAATTCGACTGCGTGACCGCCTTTCACGTGCTCGAGCACGTGCCCGATCCGATCCGGGCCGTCCGGCGCATGCTCGACTGGCTCGCGCCCGACGGGCTGCTGATCATCGAGGTGCCGAACGCGGGCGGCCTCGGGGCGTGGCTCTTCGGGCGCGCGTGGTCGGGGCTCGAGCTGCCACGGCATCTCTCACACTTCACGCCGGAGACCCTCGGCGCGGTCGTGTCGCGGGCCGGAGGCCGCGTGGTCTGGACGTGGCATCAGGCGAAGCCGCGATATTACCTCTGGAGCTTGAGCTTCTGGCTGCGTGATCGCGGGCTCGGAAGGCTGGCGCGACTGAGCGAATGGCGGGCGGTCTACGGAGTGCTGAAGCTCGTCCTCGAGCTGACGCTGCCGCTGGCGCGGTGGGCGGGGCGGGGGGAAGTGGTACGGATCGGCGTGCAACACACCGCCCCTCACCCTGCCCTCTCCGCTGAGGGGCGAGGGGTATAAGGAGGAACTGCCCTCAGTAGCCTCGGGTGCGGTCGACGAGGTGGCGGAGGGGGCGGTTGGCCGCGTAGCGGCGGAGGTTGTCGTTGAAGATGGGTCCGATCTCTCGCGGCGTGCTGGGGCCCGAGATGTGCGGTGTGACCACCACGTTGTCGAGCCCCCAGAACGGATGGTCGGCCGGGAGCGGCTCGGTATCGAAGACGTCGAGCACCGCGCCGCCGATGCGGCGCCCTCGCAGCGCGTCCAGCAGCGCGCGCTCGTCCACGATCGGCCCGCGCGCCAGGTTCAGCAGCCAGGCGGTGGGCTTCATGGCGGCCAGGGCGGCCGGGTCCAGGAGTCCCCGGGTCTCATCGCTCAGCGGGAGGGTCAGGGCCACGAAGTCGGCCTGCGCGAGTGCGGCGCGGAGCGCCTTCGTCCGGTAGACGCGGGCGGCGTCGCGTGAGGCTCGACCGCTCCGCGTGACGCCGATCACGCGCATGCCGAGCCCGCGCGCGAGCTTCGCGATGCTGCGGCCGATATCGCCGAGCCCGACCACGCAGAGGGTCTGGCCGCGCAGCGGGATGGGATCCACCGGCGCCCACCGCCGCTGCCGCTGGCTCGCGCGGAATCCGTCCATCCGCTGCGTGACCCAGAGACACCAGCCGACCGTATACTCGGCCATCCACGGCCCGAAGATGCCCGCGGCGCGGGTGACCCGGACGGCCGCCGGCAGCTCGGGCACCAGCAGGCGCTCGACCCCGGCCCCCATGCACTGGATCCAGCGGAGCCCCTTCGCGCTCGCGAGCAGCGTCCGGGGCGCGCCCCAGCCGTAGAGGATCTCGGCGTCCGCGGCCGGCCCGGCCGCCTGCTCG
>DATFUK010000590.1:0-10385 GCA_035260865.1 Candidatus Methylomirabilota bacterium
CTGCCGGAAGGGCCCGGGGTGCGTCTCGAGTGCGGGGTCGCGGAAGGCGTGGAGGTCACCGTGCACTACGATCCGCTCCTGGCCAAGCTCGTCGCCGCCGGCTCCACCCGCGACGAGGCCATCGCGCGCATGAGCGCGGCGCTCGAGGGCTTCGTGGTCGAGGGCGTGAAGACGGCGATCCCGTTCCAGCAGCGCGTGATGCGAAGCGCCGCCTTCCAGGCCGGTACCGTGCACACGCAGATGGTCGAGCAGGGCGCCTTCGCGTAGGCGCAGGCCGCCGCTCCCGCCATGGAGACGAGCCTCACCGACGCGCGGATCCGGGCGATGACCGCGGCCGGCTACTGGCGCAACGAGAGCCTCGCGGATTACCTGGATCGATGGGCGAGGGAGCGCCCGGCGAGGACCGCGCTCGTGGATCGCTGGGGACGCACGACGTGGGAGGAGCTCGCCCGCGCGGTGGATCGCGTGGCCAACGGCCTCGCCGAACGCGGGGTCGGGCGGGGCAGTGTCATCGCCTGCCAGCTCCCCAACTGGATCGAGGCGATCGTGGTCTTCCTGGCCGCCCTGCGCCTGGGGGCGGTGATCAATCCGATCCCGCCTACCTACCGGGCCAGCGAGCTCCGGTTCATGCTCGGGTTGCTGGAGACCCAGGTCGCGGTGGTGCCCGCGGCCTTTCGCGGCTTCGAGCACGCCGGCATGCTGGCCGCTCTGCGCCCGGAGCTTCCGCGCCTCGAGCACGTCTTCGTGGTGCGGGGCGACGGGCCGGCGGGGACCATCCCGTTCGCGGCGCTCGCCGGGGCGCCCCCCGGCCGCGGCGGCGCCCCGGCGGGCACCGCGGTCAACGCGGTCCACGAAGTGGTCTTCACCTCCGGCACGACGGGGGAGCCCAAGGGCGTGATGCATACCGAGAACACCACGCTCTCGATCATGTACCGCGCGATCGAGCGGCTCGAGCTGTCGGGCCGCGACGTGGTCCTGATGGCCTCGACCCTCGGCCATCAGACCGGGTTTCTCTTCGGCCACTGCCTCAACCTGCTGCTCGGGGCCACCACGGTGTGGATGGACATCTGGAACCCCGGCGAGGCGGCGCGGCTGATCGAGGCGGAGCGGGTCACCGTGAGCATGGGGGCCACCCCGTTCCTGCGGGACCTGACCTACCTGGAGACCGCCGCGAGCCTGCGCTCGCTCCGCTTGTTCATCGCGGCGGGGGCGCCGATTCCCCGACCCCTGGTCCGGGATGCCCGCGGCCGACTCGGCTGCGCGATCTCGGCCGGCTGGGGCATGACCGAGAACGGCATGGTCACGTGCAATGGGCTGCGCGACGCGGAGGAGAAGATCTTCGGCAGCGACGGGGCGCCGCTGGCCGGCATGGAGCTGCGGGTCGTCGACGACCAGGGCGCCCCCGTCGCCCCCGGGGTCGAAGGGGACCTGCTGGTGCGCGGGCCGTCTCTGTTCGTGGGCTACGTCAAGCGCCCGCAGTTCACCGCGGACGCCCACACCGCGGAGGGCTGGTTCCGGACCGGCGACCGCGGGACGCTCGATCCCGAGGGCTACCTGGCCATCACCGGCCGGTCGAAGGATCTCATCATCCGCGGCGGCGAGAACATCCCGGTCGTGGAGGTCGAGAACCTGCTCTACACTCATCCGAAGATCGCCGGGGTGGCCATCGTGGCCATTCCCGACCCGCGCCTGGGGGAGCGGGCCTGCGCGGTGGTCATCCCCCGGGAGCACGAGCGGATCACGCTGGAGGACATCACCGCGTACCTGGAAGCGCATCAGCTGGCGCGTCAGAAGTTTCCGGAGCGTCTCGAGCTCGTCTCCGAGTTCCCGATGACCCCCAGCGGCAAGGTCCAAAAATTCAAGCTCCGCGACCTGATCGCCGAGCGCGCGAGACCGACATGAACTTGAACCTGGGCGGCAAGAGCGTCATCGTCACCGGCGGCGGCTCCAACATCGGGCGGGCCATCAGCCTGGCCTTCGCAAAGGAGGGCGTGCACCTGACGGTGGCGGAGATCGACGAGGGGCAGGGGCGAAAGGTCGTCGCGGAGGCCCAGGGGCTCGGCGCCGCCTCGGCCACCCTGATGCCGACCGACGTGACCCGCTGGGAGTCGGTCCAGGCCATGGTCCGCGAGGTCGAGGGCCGCGCGGGCCGGGTGGACGTCCTGGTGAACAACGTGGGCTGGACCTACGACCGGCTCTTCGTCGAGAAGGAGCGGACCGAGTGGGAGCGGGAGATCCAGCTCAATCTCTGGGGCATGATCAACTGCACGCGCGCGGTGCTCGACGGGATGATCGCGCGCAAGGCGGGGGCCATCGTGAGCATGGGCTCGGACGCCGGCCGCATGGGTGAGTTCCGCGAGGGCGTGTACGGCGCGTGCAAGGCCGGCGTCATCGCGCTCTCCAAGAGCCTCGCGCGCGAGGTCGGCCGCCACGGCATCCGGCTCAACGTGGTGTGCCCCGGCATGACGATCCCGGACTCGGAGGAGGACTTCGGCGGCCTCAGCATGTGGGCGGCGGAGGCCAACCGCGCGTGGAGCGCGCCGGACATGCAGGCGCGGATCGCCAAGGCCTATCCGCTCCGGCGCATCGGCAAGCCCGAGGACGTGGCGCCCGCGGTGCTGTTCCTCGCCTCCGACGTCGCGGCCTTCGTCACCGGGCAGACCCTCTCGGTGAGCGGCGGCTACACCATGATGTGAGCCGGGAGACCGCCATGGACCTCGAGACGATCACCTATGCGGCGAGCGGCGGCGTCGCGCGCATCACCCTGAACCGCCCCGACCGGCTGAACGCGATCAGCCCGGAGCTGCTCCGCGATCTCGATCGCGCCTGCGCGGCGGTGGAGGCCGACCCCGGCGCGAAGGTGGTGACCCTGACCGCGGCGGGCCGCGCCTTCTGCGCGGGCGCGGACCTGCGCGCGGTGCGCGAGCTCTCTCCCGATCCCGAGCGGTGGGGCGCCTTCATGGGCCTCTGGCATCGCGTCTTCGACCGGATCGAGGCCCTGCCGGTGCCGGTCATCGCGGGAGTGCACGGGCTCGCCCTCGCGGGCGGCCTCGAGCTGGTGCTGGTGGCCGACCTGGTGGTGGCCGACGAGGCCGCGCGCCTCGGGGATCAGCACGCGAACTTCGGGCTGGTGGCGGGCGGCGGCGGCAGCCAGCGGCTGCCGCGGCTCATCGGCGCGCGACGGGCCAAGGAGCTCATGCTGCTCGGGGGCTGGCTCTCCGCGCCCGAGGCGCTCGCCTGGGGACTCGTCAATCGCGTGGTCCCGGCCGGCGCACTGGCCCCCGCGGTGGAGGAGATGGCGGCCGCGCTCGCCGCGGGCAGCGGATCGGCCAATCGCACCGTGAAGGCGCTGGTGGCGCGCGCGTTCGGCACCGAGCTGGCGGAAGGCCTCGCGCTCGAGCGCCGGCTGGTGGCCGAGCACATGCGCTCGGCCGACGCCGCCGAGGGTCTGCGCGCGTTCGCCGAGAAGCGCAAGCCCAGGTTCTAGGAGGACGCATGGATCTCGCGTTCTCGCCCGAGCAGGACGAGCTGGTGCGCACGCTGCGGCAGTTCGCCCGGCGGGAGCTCGCCCCGCGCTCGGCCCACTGGGACCGGACCGGTGAGTTTCCCTGGGAGGCGTGGCGGCGCATGGGCGAGCTGGGGTTGCTGGGCCTGCGGGTGCCCGAGGCCTACGGCGGACAGGACGCGGACTTCCTCACGTTTGGCATCGCGATGGAGGAGATCGGCCGCGGCGACTTCAGCTGCACCTATGGGATCCAGCTCGCGGGCCTGGCCGGGGAGATCCTGGGGCGCAACGGGAGCGAGGCGATCAAGACGCGGTGGCTGCCCCCGACCGCGAGCGGCGAGGCGGTGGTCGCGCTCGCCCTCACCGAGCCCGGGGCCGGCTCCGACGCGGCCAATCTGGCCTGCCGGGCCGAGCGCGACGGCGACGGCTACGTCATCACCGGGGAGAAGTCCGGGATCAGCCTGGGCATGGCCGCGCACGCCGCGATCGTCTTCGCGCGCACCGATCCCGCGGGCCGCGCGCGCGGCGTGACCGCCTTCCTGGTGCCGCTCGATCTGCCGGGCGTCTCGCGCAGCCCGCTGCGCGACATGGGCACCCGCGCCATCGGCCGGGCCGTCCTGGCCTTCGACCACGTGCGCCTCTCCGCGTCGCACCGGCTGGGCGAGGAGGGCACCGGCTTCTACCAGGTCATGCAGGGTTTCGACTACAACCGCATCGGCATCGCGCTCGCCTGCCTCGGGGTGGCCCAGCAGTCGGTCGAGGAGACGATGGGCTACGTGAAGGAGCGCAAGGCGTTCGGCCACGCCCTCGCGCGCTTCCAGGGCGTGTCCTTCCCGATCGCGGAGGCGGCCACGCATCTCGAGGCCTGCCGCTGGCTCTGCTACCGGGCCCTCTGGCTGGCCGACCACGGGCGGCCCCACACCAAGGAATCGGCGATGACCAAGTGGTGGGGCCCGCGGCTCGCGGTCGACACGATCCACCAGTGCCTGCTGCTCCACGGCCACTACGGCTACACCGACGAGCTGCCGTTCGAGCAGCGCATGCGCGACGTGATCGGGCTCGAGATCGGCGACGGGGCCTCCGAGGTGATGAAGATGGTGGTGGCCCGCGAGCTGATGGGACGCGAGAGCCTGCCCTACTAGGCGCGCCCCCGGCCGGCGGCCGGATGTGAGAGAATGCGGCGGCCTCGAACGAATCCGCGAGAATCCGACAAGGAGCGCTCAATGCCTGAGGACGTCAAAGCCCACATCACCGGCGTGGTGTTCCAGATCACCACCCAGCCGGGCGACGCGGTGGCCGCGGGTGACGCGGTCATCGTGCTCGAATCCATGAAGATGGAGATTCCGGTGGAGGCCCCGCGCGCCGGCAAGGTGCGCGAGATCAAGGTCGCCGAGGGACAGACGGTGCAGGAGGGTGACACCGTCGCGGTCCTCGACTGATTCCCATCGCGAAGGAGACGCCATGTCCATCGCGCTGATCCGCGAGCACTACGAGTACCACCAGTGGGCGAACCGCCGGCTCTTCGAGCTCGCGTCCGGCCTGGGCGACGGGGTGACGCGCGACATGGGCAAGCACTGGAGCTTTCCCACGCTCAAGGGCACGTTCGCGCACATCTACGGCGCCGACCACGTGTGGCTGACCCGCTGGAAGGGGGAGTCCCCGTCGCGGCTCCGGGGCGACGCGGACTTCTCGAGCATGGACGAGCTGCGCGCCACGTGGGACGCGTTCGAGGCCGAGCAGCGCGGGTTCGTGACGGGCCTCGCGGAGGCGGATCTGACGCGGCCCGTGCACTACAAGAACACGCAGGGGCAGGAGTTCCAGGTGGCCCTCGGCGCCCTCCTGCAGCACGTGGTCAACCACGCGACCCACCATCGCAGCGAGGCCGCGACCATGATCACCCTGATCAGCGGCTCGCCGCCCGACACCGGGATCAATACCTACCGCGTCGCCGTCGTGAAGGGCTGATCCCGGTGGGGATGAAGGAGCTGGCGGACGACCTCCGGGCGCGCCGGCAGCGGGCGGTGGCGATGGGGGGGCCGGAGGCCATCGCCAAGCAGCACGCGGAAGGCAAGCTGACCGTCCGCGAGCGCCTGGACCTGCTCTTCGATCCCGGTTCCTTCCAGGAGATCGGCGTGCTCGCCACCCACGCCAACATCGCCCCGTCCATGAAGGGCCGCACCACGCCCGCCGACGGCGTGGTCGCCGGCTTCGGCAAGGTCGACGGCCGGCCCGCCGCGGTCATCGCCTACGACTTCACGGTCATGGCCGGCTCGATGGGGCGCACCGCCGAGGTGAAGTGCAACCGGGCCCGGGAGATCGCGCTCACCAAGCGCATGCCGATGATCTGGCTGGTCGACTCGGCGGGCGCCCGGATCCAGGAGGCGATCGGCTCCACGTTCGCGGGCTCGGGCCTGCTCTTCCGGGAGGAGTCCATCATGTCGGGCGTCGTCCCGATGGTGGCGGCCATGATGGGGCCGGGGGCGGCGGGCACCGCCTACATCCCGGCGCTCGCCGACTTCGTGCCGATGGTGAAGGGGACGAGCCATATGGCGCTCGGCGGGCCGCCGCTCGTCAAGGCGGTGGTGGGCGAGGAGGTCAGCGCGGAGGAGCTGGGCGGCTCCAAGGTGCACACCGAGATCTCGGGGGTGGCCGACCTCGAGGTCGCGGACGACCGGGCCTGCATCGCGGCGGTGAAGGCGTATCTCTCGTTCTTCCCGACGTCGAACCTGGAGCAGCCCCCGGTGCTGCCCTGCGACGATCCCGCCGACCGGATGGACGAGGCGCTGGTGAGCCTCGTGCCGGACAGCGCGCGCCGCGCCTACGACATGAAGAAGGTGATCGGACATCTCGTCGACCACGGCCGGTTCTTCGAGATCAAGCCCGCCTGGGCCCGCAACCTGGTCACCGGGCTCGCCCGGATGGGCGGCCGGCCGGTGGGGATCGTCGCGAACCAGCCGATGGTGCTGGGCGGGGCGCTCGACGTGGACGCGGCCGACAAGGCGGCGCGCTTCATCATGCTGTGCGACGCCTTCCACGTCCCGCTGCTGTTCCTGCAGGACGTACCCGGGTTCCTGGTGGGCTCCAAGGTGGAGCGGCAGGGTATCATCCGCCACGGGGCCAAGATGCTCTACGCGGTCAGCGAGGCCACCGTGCCGAAGGTCACGGTGGTGGTGCGCAAGGCCTACGGCGCGGGGTACTTCGTGATGTGCGGGCGCGCCTACGAGCCCGACCTGATCGTGGCCTGGCCCACCGCCGAGATCTCGGTGATGGGGCCGGAGGGCGGCACCAACATCATCTTCAGGAAGGAGATCGCGGCCGCGATGAATCCGGAGGAGGAGCGGGCGCGGCGGGTCGAGGAGTTCCGCCGGCTGATCGACCCGTACATCGCGGCCGGAGGCGCGCTCATCGACGACGTCATCGACCCGAGGGAGACGCGCCCGGTGGTCATCCGCGCGCTCGAGATGGCCCGCACCAAGAAGGTCGAACGGCCCTGGAAGAAGCACGGCGTGATGCCGGTCTAAAAAGGAGAAATACCATGCACATCGGTCTCTGTATGTTCGCCACCGACTATGCCATCCGCATCGACGAGCTGGCCCGTGCCGCCGAGGAGCGCGGCTTCGAGTCGCTGTTCGTGCCGGAGCACACCCACATCCCCACCAGCCGGCGCACCCCGTTCCCGGGCGGCGAGCCGCTCCCCAAGGAGTACTCCCACACCTTCGATCCCTTCGTGTCCCTGATGGCGGCGGCCGCGGTCACCACGCGGCTCAAGATCGGCACCGGCATCTGCCTGATCATCGAGCGCGATACCATCACCACCGCCAAGGAGGTCGCGAGCCTGGACCTGCTGTCGGGCGGCCGCTTCCTCTTCGGGATCGGGGCCGGGTGGAACCAGGACGAGATGGAGAATCACGGCACCGAGTACAAGAGCCGCTTCAAGCGGATGCGCGAGCAGGTGCTGGCTATGAAGGAGATCTGGACCAAGGACGAGGCGCAGTTCCACGGCCAGCACGTGAACTTCGATCCGATCTGGTCCTGGCCCAAGCCCGCCCAGAAGCCGCATCCGCCCGTGCTGCTGGGCGGAGAGAGCGGGCACACGCTGCAGCGGGTGGTGGACTACTGCGAGGGCTGGTTCCCGCGGGGCCGGGCGGGCGAGGTGATCCTGGCCGGGCTCAAGGACCTCCAGGCCCGGGCCGCGCGCGCCGGGCGCGACATGAAGACGATCTCGGTCTCGGTCTTCGGGGCGCGGCCGGACGAGGCGACGCTCGAGACCTACACGGGCGCCGGCATCACCCGGGCGATCCTGCGCCTGCCGTCCGACGGGCGCGACGTGATCCTGCCCCTGCTCGACCAGTACGCGAAGCTGATCCACTGAACGGGGGCAAAGCAAGGGGCCCGGCGGCCGATGCTCCGGCCGCCGGGCCCCACTAGGTGCCTCGCGGACTAGTTCTCGACGAAGGCCCGGAGCGCGCGCCCCCGCAGCGGGTGGCGCAGCTTGCGCAGCGCCTTGGTCTCGATCTGTCGGATGCGCTCGCGGGTCACCGAGAAGCGGCGGCCCACCTCCTCGAGCGTGTGCTCGCCGGCCTCGCCGATGCCGAAGCGCAATCTCAGGATCTCCTTCTCCTTGGGCGACAGCGTGCTCAGCGCCCGCTCCACCTGCAGGGTCAGGTCCTGGGTGATGAGGTTGTCGTTCGGCGACTCCGCCCCCTTGTCCTCCAGGAAGTCGCCGAGCTCCGAGTCGTCCCCGATGGGCGTCTCGAGCGAGAGCGGCTTGCGGGAGGACTCCAGGATCAGCCGGACCTTGCGCGCGGGCACCCCGGTGCGCTGGGCCAGCTCCTCGGGAGTGGGCTCGCGCCCCATCTCGTTGACCAGCGAGCGGTTCACCCGCGAGATCCGGTTGAGGGTCTCCACCATGTGCACCGGGATGCGGATCGTGCGCGAGTGGTCGGCGATGGCGCGCGTGATCGCCTGCCGGATCCACCACGTCGCGTAGGTCGAGAACTTGAACCCGCGGCGGTACTGGAAGCGGTCCACCGCCTTCATGAGGCCGATGTTGCCCTCCTGGACGAGATCCAGCAGCGACAGCTCGCTCCCCAGGTAGCGCTTCGCCACCGAGACCACCAGCCGCAGGTTGGCCTCCATCAGCTCCTTCTTGGCCTGCCGCACCACGCGGTCGTGCTCCTCGATCTCGCTGAGCGACGCGAGCAGGGCCTTGCGGGTCACGCCCGCCTTCTGCTCGAGCTGGCGCAGCTCGGACCGGCTCGTGGACGCCCCGCGCATGCCCTTGGCGAGCAGGCGAATCTCGATAACGAGTTGGTCGGCGAGCGCCGGCTTGAGCGGCAGCTTCTCGAGCACGCTCTGGATGGACGCGCGGTTCTTCGCGATCCACTTGTTGTAGTTCGCGCGCGTGGTCTTGCTCCGCCGCTTGTCGCCGAGGGCGCTTTGCAGGCGCTCGATTTCCCGCTCCAGCCGGCGGATGCGCGCGAAGGCGGCCAGGCTCGAGCGGACCTCGCTCGGCGAGGGCTCACCCCCCTCGGGCAGCAGGATCACGTCCTCGAGCGGGACCTCCTCGCGGCGGACGCGATCCACCAGGGCCAGGAGCTGGCTCGAGGCGAACGGCACGCGGCCCAGCGCCCGCCGGAGCGCGATCTGGCCGATCTCGATGCGCTGGCCGAGGGAAACTTCTTCCGAGGCCTTGAGCAGGGAGACCTTGCCGATCTCCTTGAGGTAGAGACGAACCGGGTCCTCGGCGGGTGAGGCCGACGGCCGCAGCGCCTCGTCGGACAGGGCCGGCGTGGTCTCCGTCTCGATCGCGCTATCCACGACCCGGTCCAGCTCGTCGTCCACCGGCGGCGCCGCCACCTTGCCCGCGACCTGGGCAGGGCGCCCGCGACGCTTTGGCTCGGTGGCGATCACCCTGAATTGGCTCGTCTCCGCTGTCACCACGCTGTCGGTCTCTCTAAAAGTCATTACGGCCTCTCGTGTTCGTCGAGATGTGTCGGTATTTCTTTCCGTCTCGATTCCTCGTGGTCTACGCCCGCGTGGTTTAGACGCTGATTCGGGCGCTGCGGTTTCACAGAACATCGCCGATTTCTCGGCTCATTCGAGGAACCCGCGAGTGGCCGGCCGTGTTCCTCGGGACTTGGCGTCGCTCCCAGAGACGCACGTCACCGGCGGAGTATTCAGCCCGTTCTCGGGCCGTGGAGGGCGGGCCGGCCGGGGAGGCCGGAAAGGGGGTGGTTTACTTCTCTTTGTTCAGGGTGAGGTCGAACGTGGCCAGCACGTGCTCTTTCATGCTCACCAGCCAGGCCTGCAACAGGGGGATCCCGAAGTCGCCGGGCCGGAGCCGGCTCTCGCCCCGGACCCAGAGGGTACCGCCCTGACGCAGGCGAACCCGCCCCATGAAGCTCGCAGGCCGCTCGATACCCCGCATGGACAGCACCCCATGCAGCGTCAAGAGCACGTCCGTGTTCTCGGTCAGCGACTGGAACGAGCTCTCCACCTTGTCGATCCGGAAACGGATCTCCGGTTGGCGCTCTCCGTCGAGCGCTCGGCGCAGGTCCTTGTCCCGCCCGGCCTTCCCGGTGCGCAGGCTCGCCACCGGTGCGGTCAACGTGCCCTTGATCGGCTTCTTGAGGTCCTCGATGTCCAGCTCGACCTCGCCGCTGGGCGTCTCGCTCGCTCCGCTGAAGTTGCCGAACGGGTGAAAGGCGTCGAAGCCCACGCGACTCTTGCCACTGTCCACGACCCAGCGTCCGGCCTCCGCGATCGCCGATCCCGGGAGGGAAGCCTCGAAGAGCGCGAGGGCAAGGAGGACGGCGGCGAGTCGTGCGGGCACAGGGTGGGATACCATGGGGGCCACGAGCCGGTCAACTTGGGCGGG